>JAFWKS010000079.1 GCA_017511325.1 Erysipelotrichaceae bacterium | reverse complement strand
GCTGAATCTAAAGTTCCAGCATTCAGACCTGCAAAGGCTTTAAAAGAGTTAGTTAAATAATTAACTGATCAATTATTCATGCAGAAGTTAAAACGTCTCGTCAGGAGACGTTTTTCTTATCTAATAAACAAATGATATTAAAATCAAATAAAGTTTAAATGTAAAGATAAGAAAATAAAAATTCAAAATAAAAATTTAATATAAACAAAAAGATCCCTTAAAATGAAGGAATCTTGCATATATCTATTATTTCGCATAATGTATGTTATGCGATTTTTATAAATTGCTTTAGAGAGGCTAGAATTCAACTACCCTCGGAGCATCAGTGAAGCTGTAGAAAGTTGCTTTTGCGTTTTTCAGATAAAGGACCTGTGTATTATCATCAGCTGAATACATGCCTTTAAGGCCAGGGTTCTGATCGAGCACATATGCTTTAACTTCTCTTCTGTCATCATTGACAGCCTCCCCTTCGATCCTCAGCCAGGTAGGGCCGGCACAGGCACAGATTTCAATTTTTGGATTGATAGCCATCTGCTTAGAGACATTCTTTACCTTTCCTGTTTGGATGTAGATCTTCCCTTCGTATTCTTCAGCAACGCCAAAAGGGCGTACTCTAGGTTGATCTTTGTCCATTGTAGCAATGTAGAATGTCTTGCATTTCTTAAGATATTCCAATACTTCGTTCATAAAACTCCCCTTTCTATTTCAAAAGATAATCGAATGATTCTCCGATACTTGGTTTTCTGATATCGAACTGTTCAGCTATTGTAGCTCCGATATCGGCAAATGAATTCCTTAACGGCAATTCCTTAGGTTCTTTAAATGATTTTGAATAGACGAGCAACGGGATCATTTCTCTTGTATGATCGCTTCCTGTCCATGTTGGATCATTTCCATGATCAGCTGTAATGTACAAAATATCAGTTTCTCGCATATTAGCGATCAGATCAGGCAGATTATTATCGAAATCTACGAGTTCCTTTGCATAGCCTTTTGGATCTCTTCTATGTCCCCATAAGGCATCAAAATCTACCAGATTTGTGAAACATATACCGTTAAAATCCTTCTTGGCGAATTCAATAGTCTGCTGCAGCCCTTCATGGCTTGATCTTGATTTGACAGCTTCAGTTATACCGCAGCCATTGAAGATATCTTTGATCTTGCCTACAGATATGACATCATATCCTTCCTGTTTCATGATATCAAGGACTGTCTCATCAGTCGGTGATAAAGCATAGTCATGACGATTAGGTGTTCTCTTGAAATCTTCCTTACAGGTACCGACAAACGGTCTTGCAATGATGCGTCCGACCATCCATTCAGGTTTTGATGAACAAATGTCTCTGGCGATAGCACAGGTGCGGTAGATTTCATCAATACCAAATAATTCTTCATGTGCAGCAATCTGCAATACGGAATCAGCTGAAGTATAGATGATCATTTCCTTTGTTTCCAGCTGTCTTTCACCAAGTTCCTTGATTATTTCTGTTCCGGATGCTGCATAGTTGCCGATAAATTTGTGACCAGTCTGGGCTTCAAGCTCATCAATGAGATCCTGAGGGAAACCGGTTTCGGTAAAAGTAACTGACGGTCTGGTCGTATGGACGCCCATAATCTCCCAATGGCCGGTCATCGTATCTTTGCCTACTGATTTTTCTTTCAGTTTTCCATAGTATGCAGTTGATCTTTCAACTGGCGGATTTCCCTTTGCTTCCGTGATGTTGCATAAACCCATGGCCTGCAGGTTCGGGATCTTGTATTTTCCTTCTGTCGCTTCAAAAATATGGCTGATCGTATTTGCACCTTCATCACCGTAAAGATGTGAATTCTCCTCCCAGCCAGCACCTAAAGAGTCGATAACAACAACAAATACCCTCTTATTTTCCATTTTTCTTTAACCCTCTTTCTTTATATAAAGGATGTGCGTTCCTGTATGTTTCTTTCAGTCTTTCTGTTTCAACGTGTGTATAGATCTCTGTCGTAGAAATATCGGAGTGACCCAGCAGCTCCTGTATCACTCTTAAATCGGCACCGCCTTCCAAAAGATGCGTTGCATAGGAATGACGCAGTTTATGCGGCGTCAGATGTTTCTTTATGCCTAAATCAATTATACTCTCACGCAGCATCTTTTCGACATATTCACTGTAGACCGGTTTGCCTAGTCTGTTTATGAAAAAGCGATTGGTAGCTTTCTTTTGCCAAATAGGTCTGACTTTGCGGTAGTAGCTGTCCATTACTTCTTTAGTCCTTTTCGGAATCGGGATCAATCTTTCCTTATTCCCTTTTCCTATGACGTTTACAAAGCCGTCATTTAGGTTTATCTGATTTGTTTTCAGGTTGCAGCATTCGCTTACTCTTAATCCCATTCCGTAGATTGCTTCAAGAAGTGC
>JAFWKS010000078.1 GCA_017511325.1 Erysipelotrichaceae bacterium | reverse complement strand
TTGTGGTCAAATTGTGGTCAAAGTGGTCAGAATTTTAGATTTAGCTTTTCAAAAACCCTTTATTTATCGGCTTTTTCAGACTTTTCGCCTTCTCTAGGCTTCATAGTCGGGAACAGGAGAACTTCTCTTATCGAATCCGTTCCTGCCAGCAGCATTACAAATCTGTCGATTCCGATGCCGATACCGCCTGTTGGAGGAAGACCATATTCCAGAGCTTCAACATAGTCCATATCCATTTCCGTTGCTTCCGCATCTCCAAGTTCCTTTGCCTTGAGCTGATTTTCAAATCTTTCATACTGATCGATCGGATCATTCAGTTCGGAGAAGGCGTTGGCATATTCTGTACCGTTGATATAAAGTTCAAATCTCAATGTGAATCTAGGATCTTCAGGATCTTTCTTGGCTAATGGTGAAATCTCCAGAGGATGACCATAGACGAAGACCGGACCGACCATGTCTTCTTCGCAGAGTTTTTCGAAAAGATTGTTTATGATATGGCCAAGATCATGTTCGTGCTTCTGCAGTTCAAGATGATATGTCTTGCATACATCTTCTGCTTCTTCAAGAGTGATGTTTCTGAAATCCTTGCCAGTCTTTTCGTTGACCGCATCAGTCATGTTTATTCTCTTGAAAGGGGCTTTCAAAGAGATGGTATGATCTCCGGTCGTGATCTCGGTCGTACCCAGGACCTTCATCGATACTTCTTCAAACAGGTTTTCACAAAGAGTCATCATGCCTTCCAGATCTGAGTAGGCAACGTAAGCTTCAACAGTGGTGAATTCCGGATTGTGCTTTAAGTCCATGCCTTCATTTCTGAAGAGTCTACCTATTTCATATACACCTTCCATGCCACCAACGATAAGTCTCTTTAAGTAGAGTTCTGTGGCGATCCGCAGATAGAATTCCTTGTTCAGGGCATTGTGGTGAGTGGTGAACGGTCTTGCGTTGGCTCCGCCCAGTATCGGATTGAGTACCGGTGTTTCAACTTCCACGAGACCCTGTGCATCAAGATTGCTTTGAATAGCTCTGATGATCTTCGGTCTTAAGAAAGCGATCCTTCTGGCATCCTCGTTCATGATGAGATCGACATATCTTCTTCTGTATCTTTCTTCTACATCAGTCAGACCATGGAACTTTTCAGGAAGAGGCTTCAAGGCTTTGGTCAAATGTGTATAACTCTTTACATAGACTGACAGCTCGCCTTTTGGGTTGTTGTCGTTTGGATTGGTCCTGTATACGACACCTTCAACACCGATGATGTCACCGATATCAGAACTCTTGACGAGCTCATATGCTTCTTCACCGACATCCTGCTTGTTTATGACGAGCTGGATCTGTCCATCTTTATCAAGTATATGCATGAAGCACATCTTTCCCATTCTTCTTTTGGACATGATCCTGCCGGCAATGGCTACTTCAATGTTTTTTGTTTCAAGTTCTTCTTTGGAAAATCCCGAATACTCATCTTTGATGGATTTTGAGTTGGCAGTCCTCTTAAAAGCCTGACCGAACGGATCAATGCCTTTAGCTTTCAATTCCTCCATCTTTTGTCTTCTGACTAATTCCTGATCGTTAAATTCTCTTTCCATGAACACCCTCCTAAAAAATAAAAACGTCCCTCTAAGGACGTCGTTGACGCGTTACCACCTTAGTTTGCACAGTAACTGTGCACACCTTCATTAAGTTATATCGGAACAGCCGTTTCACTCCAAGTTTTTATTCAGATATCCGTATCTGTTTCTTTTCCACCGGCAGAAACTCTCTTTAAGACCTTTGATATCCTACTCGTCTTTTCTTCGTGACAAAGATATTTTATCAGCAAAAATTATTATTTCCAATATTTATATAGGAAAACGATCAAGTAAGAAGTGTATATCTGATCAACTTATGACTTCATATCTGAGCCTCAGGTATGAATCTTCAAGCTTTACGCAGTCAATAAGTCTAAGCACCCCAAGTTTTGACAGTTCATCAGTCGAGGTCAAAGATCGCCCGTCTATCAGCGTCGAAGTATCTTTACCGCCGATCAGCACCGGTGCTACAACTATATCGACATAATCAAGCAACTTTTCTCTTAGGAATATGCTGTTTATCGTCCCTCCTGATTGAACGGTCAGTCTTTCACATCCGTATTCTTCTTTAAGAACCTTCAAAGCTTCTTTCAATGAAAACTCTCTTTGAAGGATTATAATGAGATTTTCTTCTTTTACATTGAATGCCGGATGCGAAGGGTTTGCCGTTATGAGCACGAACCGTTTTGATAAGGCACAGAAATATCTGACTCCGTTCTCGTTTAGATGACTGTTATCAAGCAAGACGAAAGAGACCGGCGTTTTATCAGGCAAAGGCTTTTCGTTGACACCCATTTTCTTCTGCACCCTGCCTGTGTTGAAAGACCAGAGATCAGTCTCCTGCTCAAGTTCATAGTATTGATGAAGGCCTTCTTTCAATCCGTTGATCCTTGGATAATCTTTGTCGACATCCATCGTATCGACATTGCCGGTGCTGATCTTTCCATCTACTGACATCAGCATGAATAATGTGGTGACTGGTCTGTTCATAGTAATGCTTCCTTTCTCGATTTTCATCAGAAACACATGAATAACGATGCATGTTTCCTGATCAGCCTGCAACTCATAAAGTGTTTTATTGTTCTTTATCGGCTGTATATACCAGTTCAAACTCTTCACATACCAGTTTGATCTTTTCGTTAAACTTCTGATCGATCTCTTCAAGCTGTTCAGTGAAGAATTCTTCATGGATCTTTCTCCAGTATTCCAGTGATCTGTCTCCTTCACCTTCCTTGTAGGCATGTTCAGCTGTAACCTCGTCAAATTCTCTAATATAGACCTTTGTAGTTTTGATGATGCATACGGCATCATCTTTTGAATCTGTGATGACACTGTAATCTCCTGCTTCCGGAAATTTCTCTTCTCCATTCTCATAAAAAGCATAAGCCGAACAGGTCGCTGTCTTGATCCCTTTTACGACCAGATCAGCCAGTTTATCCGGAGCGCCACCAAAAGCCCAGCATTCATGATAACCGGTCAAACCAGACTTTTTCCATAATTCTTCTGCTGTCATATCCTGCGCTTCTCCTTACGATCTTTGAATTACTTAAACCTTGGCTTTACGTGACAGTAAGCATACCGTCTAGACGGTTTTGAATATATCAATCAAAGCCCGACAAACAACTTTATTTCTTGCTCCAGAAGGCGGAATACGTTTGCAACCAGATAACCATCAGCAATCGCGTGATTCAGCCGAACAGTTACAGGCATGACAAGTCTTTCGTTTTCTTCCCTGTATTTTCCCCAGTTAATGATCGGCGCAAAATATAGATATCCATCAGGAAGTTCAAGATGAAGTGAATCATAGGAAAGCCAGGATATATAAGATGCATCGAACCAGTTGGGATGATTTTGCATATCCAGCTCATATTCCCTTGTCTTCTTCGCCTCTTCAACATCCCGCAATGCAGCAG
Source organism: Erysipelotrichaceae bacterium (assembly GCA_017511325.1). The sequence goes on along the minus strand of JAFWKS010000078.1, from coordinate 242 downwards.
TATAGAACTTTTCATAGTCCTCATCATATTCCGTATATACAGGCGTACAGGTTTCCGTATCTTCATGAAAAACATACTGCGTAGGATTGATTACGTCATAACAGATCAGCTCATCTGTCTGCCAAAGGTATCCCATTCTGTAGTCTTCACGTGAATTCATAACCTTTGAAAGAATATACAGGAAATTGACATAAAACTTCGTTCCTGTGTTCTTTGAATGTGTGACGAGCTCTGTTACGTCT
>JAFWKS010000077.1 GCA_017511325.1 Erysipelotrichaceae bacterium | reverse complement strand
CCAGCAACAAAGGGATCTCATAAAGGATAGAGATCGTCTTGTTTTCAAAAACACATTCTTTAGGGATGTTACAGAATAGAGCGATCTTTTCAAAGATGTCTTCTTCTAATGGCTTTGAACATCTTAGGACAATGATGTTCGGCTTTATGCCCATGCCCTGCAATTCCTTGACGGAATGCTGAGTCGGCTTCGTCTTGTGTTCCTTTGAACATTCCAGATACGGGACCAGCGTCACATGGATGTAACAGACATTTTCGCTTCCCGCTTCCAATCCGATCTGTCTGATGGCTTCAATAAAAGGCTGTGATTCGATATCACCGATCGTACCGCCTACTTCACAGATCAGCACATCCGGATCATTCTTGCTGGCAGCTTTAAATATGAATTCCTTTATCTCGTTGGTGATGTGCGGGATGACCTGAACGGTCTTGCCCAGATACTCACCTTTTCTTTCTTTGTTCAAAACATTCCAGTAGACCTTCCCGGTCGTAAGATTGGAATACTTATTGAGATCTTCGTTGATGAATCTCTCATAATGGCCAAGATCTAAGTCGGTCTCGGCACCATCCTCCGTCACATAGACTTCGCCATGCTGATAAGGTGACATGGTCCCAGGGTCAACATTGATATAGGGATCGAGCTTCATTGAAGCGACTTTCAGTCCCCTGGCTTTCAATAATCTGCCCAAAGATGCGGCTGTTATACCTTTGCCTAAGCCGGATACAACGCCACCTGTTACAAAGATGAATTTTGTCATAAGGCCCTCCGAATAAAATAAAAACAACACCTGAGCGTTGTCGTTAATGATGGGGTTTAAAAACCATCTTCCATGAACTATCGACCCATGGAAACATTTTTTAAGTACGGCCGTACATTAAAATTCTTTTATATACTAACGCTGTAAAAAGATACTTGTCAAGATTTTTTGTCAGCAAATGTTAACCTGTGTTCAATATTATAAAAAAGACTGATCTTTTTGATCAGTCTGATATTTTATTGAATTGGTTTTGATTACTTGACCGTGATGATTTTCATGAAGTTGGCACTGCCTTCTCCTGTCGGATAACCGGCAGAAAGGATGATCTGTGAACCCGGCTTGATGCCGTATGATTTGACGACACTTGATGCCAGTTCATCGTCGTTGGTCATGTTGTTTTCAACATATGACAGGATCGGCTTCACGCCCCAGTAGACTTCCAGCTTGCCCTGAGTCGATTTAGTGAATGTCACCGCAAAGATTGGTACAGGCGGACGATACTTGGAGATCCTTCTGGCAGTCGTTCCTCCTTGAGTGAAGATGACGATCGCTGAGATATCCAGAGTCAAAGTCGCATCAGCGATAGCTATACCTATCGCATCCTGGATCGACTTGTCGTTGGTCGTCTTGGCATGTTCAAGATTTTCTCTGTATGGAATGATCTTTTCAGTTGCAGCAGCGATCCTGGCCATCGTATCAACAGCTTCTACAGGATATTCACCGGCTGCTGTCTCTGCTGAAAGCATTACCGCATCAGAACCATCAAGCACTGCATTCGATACGTCAGCCGCTTCGGCACGGGTACAGCGCGGATTGCTGGTCATGGAATCCAGCATATGGGTAGCTGTGATGACGGCTTTGCCTTTGCGGTTGGCCGCATGAATGATCTTCTTCTGATAGATCGGCACATAAGCTGTTTCAACTTCAACGCCCAGATCACCTCTGGCGACCATGACACCGTCAGCTACTTCCAGGATCTGTTCAAGATTATCGAAACCTTCCTAGTTCTCGATCTTGGCGATTATCTGGATCTTAGGTTTGCCCATCTGAGTGATGATCTTTCTGATCGCAAGGACATCTTCAGGTCTTCTTACGAATGAAGCGGCGATAAAGTCGACATCCTGCTCACAGCCGAATTTGATATCTTCATCATCCTTAAGGGAAATGAAAGGCATTGAAAGCTTGACACCCGGAACGTTGCATCCCTTCTTGGAAGCCAGGATACCGTTTACTTCAACGCGGCACTTCATCTCGTTGCCGTCATTTTCCAGGACGGTCAGTCTCTGCTTGCCATCGTTGACCAGGATAAAATTACCCTTTTTAACGTCATCAAAAAGTTCCTTGCACTGGATCGTGAAACGGTCATGTGTTCCCAGTATGTCTTCTCTTTGAATAGTTACGATCTCGCCTTTCTGATATTTTTCCTCACCCTTTTCAAAATCACCGAGTCTGATCTCCGGCCCCTTGGTATCAAGCAGGATACCCAGATTGATGCCGTTTTCCTTCTCGACTTTTCTGACTAAAGCGATCCTCGCCGCATGTTCCTCATGTGTACCGTGCGAAAAATTCAGTCTGACGATATTCATGCCTGCCTGTGACATCTTCAGGATGGTGTCATAGTTATCTGATGCTGGTCCTAAAGTACATACGATCTTTGTCTGTTTTTCTATCATTCCAGTGCCTCCCTTATTCAAACACAGTTTAATTTTATCAAATATTGATTATCTCCAGCCATTAATCTTGTTCAGATATTCCTTGGCCTTGGTATAGCCGTGATAGTAGGATAGTGTCAGTTCATCTTCATTAGACTCCAGCCTTCCAACTTCCTGCATGGTCGGCCTGATGATGAGAGCCTTTCCTTCTTCTTCCAGTTTTTCAGATAAGGCTACCTGATTTCTGTACAGATCGTTCCTGTTTAATACGGCTTCCAAAAAATTAGGATGATGACCATATATCCTTTTGAAAAGAAGTTTAGTCGGTTCCTTCATTACGGAGAAGTTGCCCTTCTTTCTGGTCAGAACGATCACCAGTTTGTCGCAGCCCTGTTCAAGAGCTCTTTCAACAGGTATCGAATCACAGATGCCTCCATCAAGATAGAATTTCCCGTCGATCTCTACCGGCGAGGTAAGCCCCGGCATCGAACATGATGCCTTGCCGATAAGTTTCGATCTTTCAGCATCTCTGGTGCTCATGTATTCAGGCTTGCCGGTATCGATGTTTGACAAGACGGCCTCCCACTCTATATCGTTTTTGACAAACTCAGCATAGGAAAAACCGTACTTTTCAGCATACTCATCAAAGACCTTGTCCAGGTCGACAAATTTGTGCGAAGTCACCATCTGCGGCACGCCATAGAAAGAATTGAATGGGTTCTTCTGGACCATGCAGCTTCTGAAGTAGCCTCTGTTTCCGGCGACGTACTGATAAAGATTGCAGCACCCTGCGCTTACTCCGACTACATAGTCAAATCTGATATCGTTGTCCAGAAAACAGTCGATGACTCCTGAAGTAAAGACACCCCTGAGTCCGCCGCCTTCCAGCACTAATCCTGTTTTACTCAATATACTCACCTGCTTTCTTTATTTGTTCATGAAGTCCATATCCTTGATCTTCATGTATATAGGTAAACCTATTGCCAATACTGCGATCTCCCCGATGAATACCTGCAGCATATACATTGGGATCATATCGACCGTTTTGAAGCTGTAGCCCAGTTCGATGCCAACGATCACGCCATTGACTGCAGCGATCATAAAGGCGCTCAGCAGCGGATAGCCATGAAAGCGGCAGTTTCTTAACAAATATGCGCAAAGGCAGGCTATAAAGGTTGCCAGTGTGCCGAAAATGACATCAACAGCTCCTAACCCGCCCAGGAATAAATTAGAGAGGAAACAGCCGATAACTACACCCCAGAAAGCCCAGAGATGATCGATGCTTAAAAGACAGAGCATCTCAGAGATCCTGAACTGAAAAGGACCGAAACTGATCGGGTGGAATACAGCACATAATGCGACATAGATCGCCGCAAGAATCGCAGCCTTGGCAATTTGTTTGTAATTTTCCATAAAAATAGTAACAGATCTCCCTGTTACTATTTTAATCCAATTCAGCTTTTCCGGTATATAGCTGATAGTATCTGCCCTTGAGGTTGATCAGATCCTCGTGAGTTCCTCTCTCTATGATCTCGCCATGTTCAAGGACGATGATCGCATCGGCATTCCTTACTGTTGAAAGCCTATGAGCGATGACAAAGACTGTTCTGCCTTTCATCAGCTCATCCATGCCCTTCTCGATCAGCTTTTCGGTATGGGTATCGATCGATGAAGTGGCTTCATCCAGAACCATTACCGGAGGATCAGCGACCGCACATCTGGCAATATTGAGCAGCTGTCTTTGGCCCTGCGACAAGTTTGAACCATTGGCTGTAAGCATCGTGTTGTAGCCATGCGGCATCCTTTCGATGAAAGAATCGGCATTGCTTATCTTGGCTGCTTTGATGCATTCTTCATCACTAGCATCCAGGCGGCCATATCTGATATTCTCCATGATCGTTCCGGAGAAAAGATTCGTATCCTGCAGTACGACACCGACCGATCTTCTGAGATCATCTTTTCTGATCTCTTTGATCGGAATGCCGTCGAAAGTGATCATTCCTTCCTGATCTTCAACATCATAGAAGCGGTTGATCAGGTTGGTGATAGTCGTCTTGCCTGCTCCGGTACTGCCGACAAAGGCGATCTTCTGACCAGGTTTGGCATAAAGCGAGATATGTTTGAGGATATCCTTGCCATCCACATATCTGAAGGTGACATCATTAAATCTGATATCGCCTTTAAGTTCAATATATTTTGGAGGTTCGACCGGGATCTTCCATGCCCAGCGCCTGGTATTATCCTTGGTTTCAACAAGTTCTTCACTGTTTTCTTCAACGTTGACAAGCTCGATGATACCGTAGTCAAGTTCCGATTCCTTGTTCATGAGATCAAAGACTCTTTCAGCACCGGCTAAGGACATCATGATACCGTTGAACTGTTGCGACAGATTGGAGATCGGTCCGGAGAATTGCCTTACAAACAGCAGGAACGAAGCTAAGTCACCGATCTTCATCGTTCCTTCGATGCACATCTTACCACCAGCCACAGCTACGACCGCATAGGCGACATAGGCCAGGTTGGCATTTATCGGCATCAGCATAGATGCATAGGCATTGGTCCTTACTGAATACTCGTAAAGCTTGTCATTAAAACGCTTGAATCCCTGCAGAGTCTCTTTTTCATGATTGAAGACTTTGATGACCTTCTGTCCTGAGAACATCTCCTGTGCATAACCATTGATATTGGAGACCTGCTGCTGCAGCCCCGCAAAAGTCTTTCTTGAACTCTTGGCCAGATAGAAGGTTATGCAGAACATGCCTATCAGCACGCCTACCATGATCGTTGCCAGGCGCAGATTGATGATAAACATGAAGATGAAACAGCCAATGATCGTGATCATCGTCGTGATCAGAGTCGGGAAAGCATCGGCGATCATTGGACGGATCGTATCGATGTCGTTGGTGTAGTAGTTCATCACTTCGCCATGAGTCCTTCGATCAAAGAACTTGAGCGGCAGTTTCTCCATGACTCTGAATAGATCCTGTCTCATCTCATTAAGCATGCCTGTAGAGACGATCGAGATCAGTTTAGAGAAAGCCAGAGAAGAGATGATGCCAGATGCATAGATGAAGATCATCAGTCCAAGCATCCTCGCAAATCCGCTCATATCCGGATTCTCTTTGCCGATATAAGGAACGATGTAGTCGTTGATTATCGGTGTGAAAAGATATGAACTCAATACTCCGGTAAATGAAGAAAGGATGACGAAGATGATCGTCGCGATAAACTGTTTTTTATAGTGTCTGTTGATATAGGCGAAGGTATTGCCGATCGTACCGATGACATCATTCGCCCTGGAAGTCCTCAACTGTCTGTAATTTGTCTCAGCCATTATTCCAGAGCTCCTTCCATCTGGGTGTTGTAAAGATCACGATATACTTCGTTTCTATTTAAAAGCTCTTCATGATTGCCTATATCCTGTATCTCGCCTTCATTCATGATGATGATCCTGTTGGCTTCTTTGACTGAAGCTACGCGCTGCGCAATGATGATCGTGGTCATGCCTCCAAGCTTCTCCTTCAAAGCGAGCTGGATGCGATGATCGGTATCGGTATCGACAGCACTGGTTGAGTCATCAAGGATGATGATCTTAGGATGCTTGAGCAAAGCTCTTGCGATGCATAGACGCTGTTTCTGCCCACCCGAGACATTGATGCCTCCCTGGCCCAGATCAGACTCATATTTCTTTGGCATATTCTGGATGAAATCGTCAGCCTGAGCATAAGTGCAGGCCTCAACGATCTCTTCATGTGTCGCTTCCGGATTGCCCCATTTCATGTTTTCTTCGATCGTACCGGTAAACAGCGTGTTCTTCTGCAGCACCATAGCTACCGCGTCACGAAGCTTGTCGAGCTTATAGTCCTTTACCGGTCGGCCGCCGACCTTGACTTCTCCCTTACTTGCATCATAAAGACGCGGGATCAGCTGGACCAGAGTGGACTTGCTGGAACCGGTAGGACCTAATATTCCGATGACCTCACCGGAATCGATCTTGAGATTTATATTGTTCAGCACATTTTTCTCGCTTCCTTCAAAATATTTGAAAGAAACGTTGTCAAATTCGATTGAACCATCTTCTACATTGAGATCAGGATCAGCATCCTCATCGGTGATCGTCGGTTTTTCATCCAGGATCTCATTGGCACGGTCAACTGATGCCTGAGCCATGACGATCTGTAAAAAGACGTTCGAGATCATTAGCAAGGCAAACAGGATGGCTCTTACATATGAAAGGAAAGCCATGAAATTGCCGGTCGTCATCGAGCCTTCTATGACATCCTTGCCGCCGAACCAGGCGATAGCGATCATACAGCAGTACATGACGGTCTCAAAAAACGGTCTGTTGATGATGACGATATTTTCGGCAAAGCGCTGAGCTTTCATGACATTGTTTGAAGACTTGTCGAATTTATCGTTCTCATAGTCTTCTCTGACGAAAGTCTTGACGACTCTGATGCCGTCGATGTTTTCTTCAAGGTTGGCATCCATCGCATCAAACTTCAGCATCATTTCTCTGAAACGCGGATGTGCCTTTGAATAGATAAAGATCAGGCCGAAGCCCAAGACCGGAATAGCGATCGCAAAGATCCCTGCCAGTCTGTTGTTCAATGTATAGACGAAATATGTTGAGACGATCAGGTTGAATGGCGCCCTTATCAGCATCCTCACGATGCTGACATAGGCCATGCGCATCATTCTCATATCTGTCGTCAAACGCATTACGACAGTTGCGACCGGGAACTTTTCAATATTCTCAAAGCTGTATTCCTGGATCTTTGAAAACATCGCATTTCTGATGTTTCTGACAAAACGCGTCGAAGATATAGATGAAGCCAGACCGCTCAAAGCCCCAAGCATGCCGCCTAGAACAGCCAGAATGACCATCTGAATGCCTTTGGAGATGATATAGTTCATATCTCCGCCCAATTCATAGATACCGACATCGATGATATCGGACATGACAAGCGGAATAAACGCATCTACGATCACTTCGATGATCGTCAGGATAGGTCCTAAAACAGCAGCCCACCAGCCGTCTTTTGTATAATTTCTTAACAGCCTAAACATAACTAAATATTACCATACTTTAATAGCTCATCAGTTTTAAATTCCTGCAATCCTTATTTAAAAAAAGTGATATAAAAAAGAAACGATTTTGATTTAAAATAATAAGTAGATACAGGAGGAAATAAATAATGAATCTATTGCAATTATTGCTGGGCTCGTTCACTACTGACGATTCTCTTAAACAGGTAGAAAAGAAATCAGGAGTTTCAAAGGAAACTGTAATCAGGATCCTTATGGTCGCTTTACCTTTGCTTATCTCTTACATGACGAAGAACGCTTCCAAGAAGGACGGCGCTCAGTCGCTTTTAGGCGCACTGGGCCAGCATACAAGCTCACAGACCGTTTCTCAGCAGATCAAGAACGGCGACTCCACTGACGGCGCAAAGATCATCGGCCACATCTT
>JAFWKS010000076.1 GCA_017511325.1 Erysipelotrichaceae bacterium | reverse complement strand
GTCTCGGAAGTATACGCACTATATCAGTAATAAATTATGGAATTTGTAAATATCGAAGAAGTAAAAACAGAAGGCAATTTTGTAAAAGCTATCTGCTTCAAACCGAAAACGGCACCGATCATCTGCGTGATCATCGGTGTCATTTTGATCGCTTTAAGGAACATCTATACGATCATCCTGGGTGCGTTCTTTATCGTCATGGCCTTGCTGGTGCTGAAGTTTGTTGAAGACTATAAAGTTATGGATATCTTCGACAAAGGCATCATGATCTATGGGGACAAGGAATGCAAGAGTGCCTGCTTCATTCCGTTTGAAGAGATCAAGATGTGGTCTATCAGACGTGAAGACGGTCATGATCTGATCGAATTCGAACTGGAAAACGGTGAGAAGATAGGCAGGGATACTTTCGAGGTTGATAAAGTCTACCGCACTCTGTGCACCTTGATAAGAGAAAAGGAAGACAAGTATATCGCTGCTTTGAAAGACAGGGAAAGACCGCTGTCGTTCCCGGATGCTCTGGAAAACATCAAAAGCTTTCTTGGAATCAAAAAATGATCATCACGATCATTTTTTTAGTTTTGCAATATTGACTGTTCAGAATGTGAATTGCATCAGCAGGAAGGAGATGACCAGACCCACAGCCAGACAGCAGATATGAGACTTGCCGTCAATGCCAGGAAGCATCGACATCACCAGCATCGAAACAGCCGGTCTTATCAACTCGCTCAAGGCAGAAAAGCCGTTGAATCTGACTATCAGCATGACATAGGCACCGATAACGCCATAGACTGCACCTGAAGCACCGATCGACATCGTATAGTCATCGTGATCGTTGTGCCTTAATAACAGGGCAAGGATATGGCCGATGATCATCGAACCGAAATAAATCAGCAGGAATCCCAGATGTCCGAACAGAAGTTCCATATATCCGCCGACGTTATAAAGCGAAAGCATATTGAAGAGGATGTGGGTGATCTCTCTGTGAGTGAAACCGGCCGTCAAAAGACGGTAGTACTGTTTACGGTTGAATACCAGATGATAGGACATGCCAAGATCTTCAACATCCAGCTTCCCGCTTCTTATCGCAATGAAAACGACGATGTTGGCCAATATAAGCGCATATGTAAAAAATGAGAATATCATACATCTATTATATAAAAATGAAAGCACTTTCATTCCAAAAGTATCGAAATGTAACCATTTTCATAGGCCTGAATCGTTGGAATGACTTCTATATTCAACTATAATGTAGTAGTTGTTTATAGTTTATGGAAATTAGAAAAACAAGTGAACTTGAGCGAGTCAAAAGTTCTTATATCTTAAATAAAACCAGTACTACTAAGGTACTGATCAATATCCTTATCGTAAATGTAGTATTGGTATCTCTTGCTTATATTGCGTATTTTCATATGCGCATCGTCTATGCAAGAAATCTGAGAGCTTCATCTTTTAATGCGTATGAGATCAAGCTTGCTGACGAAATGCTGGAAAGCTATACCGATACTTCCTTATATAAGGATCTTGATGAAGTAGAATTCATCAGCAAGGAAGATATGATCGTCAAGACGATCTACCACAGTGACTGCAACATTTATATGTATTCAGGACACTATTCAGGATCTTCTGTTCCAGGGCGCAGGATCTGGGCTCATGCCTATGAGCTGTATAACAGCGGAAAGATTCATGGTGCAACTGCCGGACGCTGGTGCACGTTCTTTGCCCAGATGTGGTTCTATGATGTCTTTGGTTTCAATTCATCCGGAAACAGCGCTGCAGGCAACGGCGATACCTTCGCTTCCAGGATCTATGCGACAGCTGTATACCGCGATGAAGAAGGCAACCTGAAGCACTACTTCAGATATACCGATCACCCGGAGACGATGTCGATCGTTTCGATCCGTTCCTCTTCGCTTCCTGAAGGACATGTCCTGTGCATCGATGAAGTTGATTACGAAAATGGTACGATCACTGTTTCTGAAGGAAACGCAAACGGTGTAGGCGATATCAGGATCAGACAGACGATGTCATTGAGTCAGTTCTATGCGAACAACCGCGGATACAAGATCTACGTGACACCGACCGAAGAATTATTAAAAATGATCAGTGAAGACTGATCATTTTTAGTTGCATTTCTTGTAAGCTTCCATAAGCTCGTTTATGATCTTTTCTTTTCCGCTGCAGAAGGATTTCTGGGCTGAATAGATATTCGACAGGATGAATTCCTTTTCGGTGAAGCCGAACATTTTTTCAAGCAGTTGATATTCATGCTTCAGAGTTATACCCATCAAAGCAGGATCGTCAGTGTTGATATTTATCTTGACTCCTCTGTCCCAGAGCTTGCGGATCGGGTGCTCCTCAAGGGAAGGCACACAGCGTGAGAAGTAATTGGAAGTCGGCGATACTTCAAGAAGGACATCTTTTCTTATCAGTTCATCTACGACAGTATCATCTTCGATCGCATGGATCCCATGTCCGACTCTGTTGCCGCCTTGTCTGATCGCAAAGGCAACGTTGGATGCCGAACCTGATTCACCGGCGTGGATTGTATAATTGACTCCAAGCTTTCTGGCCAGGGCAAACATGACTTCATAGTCTTCGATAGGTGTAGCACATTCATCACCGGCGAGGTCGAGACCAACGACGCCCTGATCTTTATATTCAGCTGCCAGTTCGACAGTTCTGGTATTGTTTTCAACAGTGCCGAGATTGAGACCGAGGTTCATCATGCAGACGATGATACCGCTGACAAGTCCCGGGCATTCTTCCTGGGCTCTATTGCGGCCGCGCAGTACTGCTTCGATCGCTTCTTCCATAGAGAGGTTCTCATTCATATGGGACTGCGGTGAGAAACGGATCTCGGCCAGTTTCGTTCCTGAGGCATACATATCCTTAAGCAGTTCATATGAGAGTTCTTCCAGTCTTTCCTTGTTTTGAAGGATACCGGTCAGAATGGCAAAGAGCTTCATACAATCAGACAGGCTCATTGTTTCGGACATGACGTTCTTTTTCATCCATTCTTCATCGCTCATGCCTTGAGGCACCAGCCCGTCTTCCCGACAGTATCTGATGAACAGTCTCTCAGGGATAGCACCATCCATATGACAGTGAAGTTCAACTTTCGGATAATCCATTTCCGTTTACCTCCGTTTATGGTTTTTATTATATCAGCAGTACTGATCGCGCATTATTAAATAATAGAAAAATTAAAATAACGAGTTTGATCAACTCGTTATTATCAATGTGTGAGAGAAATCATTCCTCTGATTCATCATCAGAGTCAATATATGTTTTGACCTTTGATTCTTCCTTGATCTCTTTGGCCGTGCTTAACTTGCCTTTGATCTCATCAAGAGTCTCCTTGTCCATTATCAGCAGTTTTTCAACTTTATTCAAAGGAACGCTTATATCCTGAAAACCGGAAAATGTAATCTTCAGATTCTTGTTGTCGATCCCAGAGATCTTTCCTGTAATACCGGTAATACGTGATTTAATTGTTTTTCCTTTTAAAGCCATCAAATATGCAATGTCCTTTCTAAAGTCTTATATAAAATAATAGTAATTATCAGATAGTTCATTAGTCAATACTTTTATTGATGGTTTCCTGCAAAGCGTAATAGAAATCGGTGCAGTTGCCCAGTTCATCCATCTCTCCGTAGTCAACAAGCAGTTTCTGCTTCACAAAACTGAGGACATCACACTTGAATGCACCCTTGCTGTTGCAGATGCATGGGTATTCATAGCCTTCGACCATATCCCAGTCATAGCCTAGTTTTGCAAGCTTGTCTTCCAGCATGATCGTGCCCAGTTTGATACCGATGATCATCACCGTTCGATCCAGCATGTTGCTTTCAATGATCTGATCTTTCATCGATCTGAGCAGGTTGATCAGCTGATCGATCCTGAAGATATCGTTGCCGATTTTCTCATCAAGGACCTTAAGTGACATCTGATCGGCGATCTCACAGAGTTCGTCAACATCACAGCCTTCCAGCCTGTTGCGGAAACCGTGATTCTTGAAGTATTCAGCCTTTTCGACGATGCTGCCGCACAGAGCTTTGTCATTTTCACTCAATGAACTGTAATCCGTTCTCATTGAAAGAAGCAAAAGATCCAGATTGGTCATGTAGATCATGCCATCTGCAAACATCGTGATCTCATCAAAATTCACATTCGGATATCTTTTTTTTGCAAAGGCCAGTTCTTCCTCGGTTAATCTCAATACACTGTTTTTCATATGTTTATCATCTTTATTTTATCAAAATAAAGACAGGCCCTGAATTCATATTTAACAGGTAAACAAGGTAAAATATAGGTAGCAAGATTACAGGAGGTGATCGACCTGATGAAAAAACAGCTGATCCTGCTGACGATGCTGCTATGGATGCTTTGCGGCTGTCAGAAGAAAAAAGAAACAGAGAAAGTAATAGAGAATAACGGCATGCTGGAGATCAGAGAAGATATGCCGATAAAAGTTACATATTCAAGACAGTGGATCTATGCTGCACAAAAGGAAAGCAGCGATCCTGAACTGATCATGAAGCTGCTTCAGGAGATCAGAGACATAAAGATCGGCGAAACAACGAATGTGGGCGTTATGGACTATACTGATATCGTGATCTTTGAGTATGAAGATGGTGAAAAGATGTCCTACAGATTCGAAGCGGATGTCTATGTCAAAAACAGTGAGGAGAGATACGCTGTAATCGACGGCTTACAGTATCTTAGAGAAACGTTAGACTATATGATCAGCCAGAAATAAAAAGGAAAGAAAACTAGAATGGATAAAAGGATTACTGAGATATACTGTCCTAACTGCGGTGCAGCTGCCAGCTTTGACATCAAGAAGCAGCGCTACCTCTGCGGCTATTGTGGAAGCAAAGTTGAGATCGGTGAAGCCCAGCAGCAGAAAATAGGTTTCCGCAAGATCAGAAGTGATGTACTGAAGAAGTCTGTAAAGCAGTACAAGCTTTTCAATGTCAGCTGTACAGGCTGTGGTGCTCAGATCGTCTTTGAAGAAAACGAAGCTCTTTCAACGTGTCCTTTCTGCAATAAAACTCTGGTAAGAAGCGAATATCTGAATGCGTCCAATATGCCTGAATGCGTCATTCCTTTTGCCATAACACAGAAAGAAGCCAAGACCTTGCTGAAAAAATGGTGTGAGGAAAACAAGACAAAAGAAGAAGCCAGAAAACTGCTTCCTTTGATTGATGATCTAAAGGGGTTCTATCTGCCGTATGAACTGGTCAAAGGGCCTGTACATATGGAAGTAGGCAGAATGGATGGCGAAAGGACATATGATTGCGAAGGCTTTATCAATGATGAATTTGTGAACCGTTCAAAGCAGCTCGACAACCTCCTGTTAGACGGGATGGAACCATATGATCTGAATGCACTGACTGAATTTGATTTTGCCTATGTTGCTGGCCAGAGAGTCAAGATCTCGGATATCTCGAATGACGATCTGGAAAGAAGGGTGAACAGCGAAACATCGAAGATCTATACACCGACGATCAGAAAAGTGCTTGAAGCCAAAGCTGTCGAAGTGAGAAGTGACGCTCGTTCAATGATCAGGCTTCCATCACTTCTGCCTGTCTACTACATCTGCCACGGTGAGCTGATGGCTGCTGTAAACGGCCAGACAGGCAAGGTCAGTGTAAGAGCTCTTAAGCCTTCACATTATTATTTCCTGCCTTGGTGGTTTAAAGCTATCCTGATGACCATCGTATTTTCTGCAATAGTCTTTGGAAGTTTCTGTCTTTTCGGCATGAGTGTTGAAAAGAGCCTTTATATAACAGGCTTGCTGGCGATGTTTTTTATCATCGTCATCCTGTGCGTGTACAGCGATACTGTTCACAATGATTTTGCGGTCGAATCAGGAAGAAAGATCTATACTTCAAAAGGCCATACTTTCATGCGGGAAAGAGGTGAACTGATACTTAGTGATGAGATTTTGAAACGCAAGGTCGTTGAACCGGTGTTCTTTGAAAATCTTGACGGGGAGGTCCAGCCTGTCGTTCTCAGGTTTATAACACCATCAAGGATCCTTAGGATCATCGTACAATGTCTTGGTGTTATATTCCTGCCGGTCATTCTGGCCTTGTTCATAAATGGTTTCGATTTTAAAAAACTGAATCTTGCAGGCTCGGCGGTCTGGTTCTGTATCTTCGTTCCGGTCGTTCCGATCTATCTTCTGAAATTAGAGATCGTTCAGCTTCATGACAATCCGTGGATCTACACTTTCACAAAAAAGGGAAGACTGAAACGTTACCACAGGAAAAGAGAGTTCAAATTTGATAAGGGATTGTTTAAAGAGATACTTAGAGCGCTTTTTGTGCCGCCTGTCTCATTTGCGGTCTGGTTTGGCATAATCTGTTTCGTTACGATCGTTTATCTTACTGCTTTTGGATTTGAATGATGATCATTAAAAATGTAAGGCCAACAGGCCTTTTTATTTATAGATTCCTTCTTGAGTCTATTTGTCGCTTATTGAATGACGATGATCAAAACTATTAACCAGCTCAGAAAGTGCTCGGTTGTATAATTAAGTTAACAGACAAGAATAAAATGGAGGATCAGATCATGAAACTGCTGACTTTTGATGTTGGGGGAACAGAAATAAAATATGCCGTTACCGATGAGAAGATGAGTTTTACTCATAAGGGTTATGTTCCGACTCCAATGGATACTTTTGAACAGTTTGCGGACGTGATATATGACATCTATACTCAATACAAGGATGAAGTCGAGGGCATTGCGATGTCATTGCCTGGCTTTATCGATGTGAAAAACGGACGCTGCAATGGCGGAGGCGGCCTTTTGTATAATCACGGTACGGAGGTCGGAAGACTTCTGCAGGAAAAGTGCGGGTGCAAGGTCGTGCTGGAGAACGATGGCAAAGCCGCTGTTCAGGCTGAGTTCTATCATGGTTCATTAAAAGGCTGTACAAATGGTGCGGTCTACATTATCGGCACCGGGATCGGTGGCGGATTGATCATAGATTCAAAGATCGTACGAGGTCCGCATTTTACAGCCGGTGAGCTGAGCTTTGTTCTGACAGAGACAAGCAGATTTGACCAAAAAGACGTCACTATGGCTAACGTCTGTTCGACCCGTGCGCTGCTTGAAAACTATGCGGCAAAAAAAGGCAGTGAAGAAAAGATCAGCGGAAGAGAATTCTTTGAGCTTCTTCCTGAAGATCCATTGGCTCAGGAAGCTTTGGATGAACTGTGTCTGAACATTGCTGTTCAGATCTATAATCTGTGCTGGATACTGGATCTGGAAAAAGTCGCTATAGGCGGAGGCATAAGCAGACAGCCGATCGTTACGGAAAAGATCAAAGAGAAGTTTGAAACAGTCAAAGCCAATTCAGCGGTGGCACACTTTAAGATCCCGTTTGATGTCGAGATCCTGCCGTGCACATTCTATAATGATGCCAATCTGATCGGAGCTTATCTAACCTATACTATGAATTAAAGACTAAGGCGCTCAGCGCCTTTTTGTATCAGATCATTGCAGCATTGAAGATTTATAATATAGAAGATGCATAAAGAAGATAAATATAGATTTCTGATCATCAGCTTCAGTCTGTACATGTTTATGTATATGACACTTTTGACGGCTGTAAACCATGAAGCATCAGGGATCGTAAATGCCAGAGCTCAGCTGG
The DNA here is from genome assembly GCA_017511325.1 of Erysipelotrichaceae bacterium. The sequence goes on along the minus strand of JAFWKS010000076.1, from coordinate 4,171 downwards.
TCCTTTATTATGTGGATATGTTCTGCGTGACTCTGGGCTTTATCTTGTATGCGGTCTTTTATGACATCTTTAAAAGAAGGACTTTTCCTTTATATGCGGCGATCATCAATACTGTAGTTTTGTTAAGCTCCCTTCTGATAAAGATTGAAGCAGTCTTTATGGTACTGGCTCCGATCGCGGGGCTGTTCCTTGGCTTTTTCGGGGGCTTTTTCTATACCTATATGGCTTTGTCTTTTCAGGATGAGAGAAATTCAGGTATGACTATGGGGCTCGCTATGAGCCTAGCGGTATTTGCACAGTGGTTTCTGCAGATCTTTATCGGGATCCCGATCCTTTATATATTCATCATCGATGTCTGCGTGATGATCTTTTTCATCTGTTATAAAGATCGCTACAAGATCGAAAGAAGTGAATGTGAAATCAAAGCTGTGAAGATGACGGATGTGCTGCCGATATTCATAGTTACCGGCATCATCTTTCTGGTTTTCTGTTTTGACAACAGGATGGAAAACATCCTGACAGCTCAACAGTTTAAAACCATAAACATCTACACCTGGCCAAGGCTGTTTCTGATCGTGAGCTATCTTGGCTATGGCTATGTTCATGACAAGTTTGAAGGCCTGTATGATCAGTTGTCCGTTCTGGTGGCGGCTCTTCTGTCGATAATATCCTTGATCCTGCTTTCTACCGGTTCATATCTGAATCTGGCGATGAGCATCTTCTATCTGGAACTGGGTCTTATAATCTCCTACTATAATCTGGTTTTCTGGAAGATCTGTTTAAACAAGAAACATCTTTCTTTTTGGGCCAGCATGGGCAGGATCATCGATGGAGGCATCAGCACTGTTTTGGCTCTTGTCTGGAAAAAGGAGCTTTCTTTATTTACGGAGATCATCATTGATATCATAGTTATAATCCTGATCGTCATACTGATCTTTACCGAAAACAGGAAAAGGATCGACAAACAGGGCAAACCCGATCTTGAAGAGTTTATCAGGAAACATGAACTTACCAAAAGGGAACAGGATGTCTTCAATAAACTGCTTAAACCGGAAACCGGGGTCGAACAAATGGCTGATGAACTGTTTATCTCACGCCGCACCTTGCAAAGGCATATCTCTTCGATATATGAGAAATGCGGCGTCAGCAACAGAGCCGGCTTGATCGCTTTGGTCTACAAGGAGTGATTGTCACATTTGTGACGTTTAATAATGAAAAAACTGGCGTAAGATAAAAAAGGGAGGATTTTGAATGAAAAAGTTTTTGATGTTGTTTCTTAGCCTGATGATGACCGTGATGCTTTTTGGCTGCGGGTCTAAAGAAGAAGGAAACGGCAATGATAAAGAAGAGACATCTCTGCCTAATGGCATCTGGGTCCTGAAATATATAGGAGATCAGGAAGGAGAATATGTTGAAGAGTTCAACATGGCTGAAGATTTCTATGGCAACCCGATGAACTGGCTTGAGATGGCAACTATCGAATATGGTGAGATCGCTTATTTTGAGCTTGATGAAAACGGCAAAGGTACTTATCACCCGCTCAATGGAGAGACTACAGAGATATCCTTCAGCAAAGACAGAGTTACTAAAGACGGCGTTGAAAAAGAATATCATAGAAACGGCAATAGATTATGGTTTGCGGAAGACGATCCCGTTTTCAACGAAGTCTATGAGAACGTCTCTGAAGAGATGCTCGCAAAGATCAAAAGAGGTGCCTATGACTGTGTAGACTTTGAAAACGCCAAGATAGGTGACCTGGTCGCGATAGGCGAATATGAAATGTCTCCGGGAAATGATAGAACGGAACCGATGAAATGGCGGGTAATCGACAAGAAAGACGATAAGCTGTTCATCCTGTGCGATAAGCTGATCGATTCGTTCTGCTATAATACCAATCCTGATCAGACAAATCTTGACAGTGTTAACTGGGAGAACTGTTCGCTGAGAGCTTTCCTTAACAGTCCTGAAGGATTCTTAAGCTGCTTCACTCAGGAAGAGATCGATATGATGGAGATCACTCACAATGAGAACAAGGCAGCCAACGAAGAGCTGATGAAATACTGGGGCAATTTTCACGATGAAGGAAGTGCAGCGTATTCGCAGATGGCTGATCAGAAAAGAAGTGATGATCCTGAGACTGATGACAAAGTATTCCTGCTTTCATTTGAAGAAGTTGAAAAGTATTTTGGCGAAGCAAATGAACCAAGCGAAAGCTCAGATTATCCGTTCTCAGAGATGCCTAAAAACTCCAAATGGATAGCCTATGTTACAAAAGCTGTTCAGGATAACGGTACGGGTTACTATGACAGAAATACATTTGGCGGAGCCTGGATGACAAGAACACTGTCCAGTGCCGATCCAAAATGGGGCAATGAAGTAACTTACATAAGCGGTGATGGACAGGTATTCAATTATTTCACATATGGTTCGCTGTTTATCAGACCGGCAATGTGGATTAAAATAAAATAATCAAAGGAGAAGAAGATGAAAAAAATTATTAGACTGACATTATTTATCTTTCTGGCATTGATGCTTGTGGGATGTGCAGGAGGCTCAACAGGCGGCAGCGGCAAAAAGAGCATGGCTGATGATGATGTTCTGGCTTTGCATTTTACTGCACCAAGCGAGTATAGCGAAGTTGAAAGATATTGTGAGACAACTGTCGATGGAAAGCTCATCGAAAAGGATATCGTTTTCAGTTTCAATGAAAATGAATCTGTAGGTTTTGCGGTAATGCCTGCAACAAAACTGGCGGATCTGACCAGCATTGACAATCTCGAACACTATGATGTCAATGGTTTTACTGTTTATCGTTTTGATACCGGCAATACCATGATCGCTTTCGTTCAGAATGGTGATGATCTGTATGCGGTCGAGCGTGTTATGAGCGAAGTTGATGATGGCACAGTTTTAAAAGAAGTTGTAAACGGTATTTCTTTTACAAAGAATACAACCACAGAAACTGATGAAGCAGCTTTTGAAGAAATGAACTATGAGCTCGATAAAGATCATTCTTTATACGGAACTTCAACAAGAATCACCACAGATGCACAAGGAAATCTGGTCAGAAAATTCGTTAACTGGATCTACGGCACTGAAAAAGAGGAAGATTTTACTTTCGCGATCAGATATTATGCAAATAAAACGATTGAAGAACTTTGGAGCGCAGACAATACTTATGAAGATGTTGAATTCAATGGTGTAAAATATAAGGCTTTAGTCAACAGCAGCGGTGAACCTTCATACGCATACTATACTCAGCAGGGCAATGATGTCTATCTGATAAGAAACAACGGTACCAGCGACGGATGGTTTACTAACCGCAGTGAAGAATCAAATGTATGCTTTGAAAAATTCCTGAACACTATCAGCTTCAAATAATATAAGCATCTGAATTAAAAAACAAAAATAATACCGCATGTGAATGCGGTTTTATTGTGACTTATCATAAGTTATATTATTACTTGATCTTTCTCTTCTTGGTGATAAGAACGCTTCTTTGAACAAGAGCATCAGCCTTCTGAGAAAGCAGATCGGCTTTTTTGAGAATATCTTCTTTCTGTTTGATAAAATTCATCTTTTCATTAAGCAAGTCAGCTTTCTGGCTTTCAACAAGCAGGTCGATCTTTGCGGACAGCATGTCTGTTTTCTGGGCAAGCAGTTCAGTCTGTTCTGTGAGTCTGTCGGTCTTTTCGGATAGTTCAGCAAAGAAGCCGCCATTTACGTCATCTAATGCTGCATCATTTAATTTCTTTTTTGTCATTATAGTGTTTTCCTTTCTTTAGTTCCAATCATTTATACGATATGCCGTGTTTATGTGGCAGATAGTGCATTATAAGGCACTGCTGATCAGATATATGTGACTTCATTTCCTTTTCTTTCGATCGTTTTTCTTTCAGGAAGACCATCTTCACTGTCGGGATAGCCAAGAGCCAATGCCCCATAGATCCTTTCATCTTCCTTCATGCCGAAACTGTGAAAAAGCTTTAGGAGCATATCATCTTCGTTGAGCCACCTGAGCTGATTGATCCAGCAAGAACCCAGATCCTTTGCATTGGCATAGATCATCATGTTTTCAAGAGCACATGCGACATCGGCAAAGTTGTTCCCGTAATCCTTCTTGTTGGCTACAACGATCAGACAAGGCGTATTGTAATGGAAAATGTATCTT
>JAFWKS010000075.1 GCA_017511325.1 Erysipelotrichaceae bacterium | reverse complement strand
TATTCTGTGAAACTGATCCGGTCTATTTTGACCACATGTTGTTTATGCACAGAGTACAGGATGATCCTGATCATAAAGCAACTGAATTTGAACTGCAGGTCGCAGAAAAAGTTCAGGAATTCATCGATACCGGTTCATACCCTGAAGGACTTGACAACCTGCATGGTCAGGGTGTCGCTTCAGCTTTTGCCGGCATGACTGTCAGAGAATTCTATGATTATGTCAAGGAATTCGGCAAGACTCCTTCTCCAGGCTACAACAATCTCAACCGTGGTGATGCTTTCTATCTGCCGATGGTCGAAATAATCGAATATCTGCAGGAGAACCAGTTCAAGACCTATATTGTTTCCGGTACCGACCGTCTGATCGTCAGAGGTGCCATGGAAGGTCTCTCATTCATGCATATACCGGCAAATCAGATCATCGGTTCTGATGAACTGCTGGTCGCTCCTGAACAGGGCGATACCGATGGCCTTGACTACTTATACACTGACAGTGATGAACTTGTCCTGGCTGGCAAATTCATCATCAAGAACCTCAAGATGAACAAGGTCACTGTCATTGCTCAGGAGATCGGCTCACAGCCTGTATTGTCGTTCGGCAATTCTTCCGGTGACTACAGTATGGCTAACTACACCATTTCCAACAACCCTTACAGATCACTGGCCTTCATGCTGTGCTGTGATGATACAGTCAGAGAGAACGGCAATGAAGAAAAGGCACAGAAGATGTATGAAGCCTGCGAAAAGAACAATTACATTCCGATCTCTATGAAGAACGACTGGAAGACCATCTACGGTGATGAAGTAACCAGAAAATAATGACAAAGGCTCCTGATGAGTAATGTCACTAACCTAATTCAGTGATATTCTTAGCTAATAACCGCAGTCATCATCGTAAACGATGAAACTGCGGTTTTCTTCTGCTTCAGCCATAAAGAAAATAAGATTTACAGTCAATCTTTACTGAATTATGGATTATATGGTCTTATAAAGTATGCGATTTTCGATTATAATGAAATCGTTCAGTTGAATCTGTAGCCAAATGATACGAATCCCTGCGGTCTGACATTACGGGAATAATGTCTATCAGATCTTACAGGAAGTATCGCTCTAGCTATCAGATTCTCAAGATCAGGCGGGTCACCGTCTTTTCTTTTGATCGTGTATTCCTTTATCAAAAAGATGGCCATACTGATATTTACTCTGTATTCCAGCTTTCTTTTCTTCTTTTCAAGCTTCTTATCCTGTATATAGTCAATGATGATCATCGAGATATTAAACATAATCATCCTGACCCAGATCTCCTGTTTTATGAAATCTCTTCTTTTACTGTGTAAGGCATTCAGATCAACTGAATACTTAAGATGTCTGTATGATACTTCGATATCCCATCGAAGTTTGTAGAGTTTCTTTATCTCGGATGCAGGGAACAGTTTCCTGTCAAGGTTGGTGATGATGGATTCATATTCTTCTTTGCCATCGATTCTTATCCTCACCACCCTGTAATCTGCTTCATAGAAGTGATTATCCTCATCCAGGAAATCAAATCGCTGATTTGTTATGACTGGTTTATATACTTCCGGATTGTTAAGTATTTCTTTGGTTTGCCTGTTGGTTAAAAAGATGTGGACATCTTCATCGAATTCACCCTCTTTAGGTAAAGACCTGAAACTTCTGAGTAAAGATGTTCTGGAATCGATGTCTTTAGTCCTTATCAGGAACTTATGACCTGTTTTCCTTATGTGTTCCATATTGTTGAAGGTAGGATAGTTTCGATCGGCTATGAATATGGCCTTATCACCATCATATCTTTCAGCCATGGTCCACATGGCTTTCATTTCGTTCATCTTTTTTATCGGCTGATTCACATTGTCAAGATAGCGGTGATTAAGAATGTCATATAGAGCGTTTATATGGATTCTGCTGAATTTTTTAAACTGATTGTACTCCAGCGTTTCTTCATCATTCAGATCTGTCGATATCGTTAAGTCGCTGCCATCCACCGCCAGTAATCTGTATCCCTTGTATGTCTTATCACAGGGATAGTTTTTATTGATCATCTTCAGCAGTTCAATGAAGGCTTCTTCCTTTATCTTTGATCGGGACTTTATGAAACCGGGCAATGATACAGTATTAAAGTCATAATCGAAGTAGCTTAACAGTTCTTTATTCATTGATGATGATCCGATAGACATCAATATCTTCATATCCTCTTTGAAATCAAGTTTCTTTTTTCTTCTTGAGAACCAGCTTTCCTTGGTAAGCAGATCCTTATCATGTTTAATCTGATCAAGCTTGGTCAACTTGTGTTCCAGTACTGTAAACACCTTATTGGAATAGGAAGATTTACTCATAGATCTTCCTCCAAAGCAGCGCTTTCACAAGGCAGAAACAGAATAAGTCTTTTGAATCTTAAAAATATCTTCTTCATTCCAGATGAACCTCCTCACTTTCCTAACGGAAAGCGCGGAGTGAAACGGAGCGCCAGATTTTCATTTTTCTGTCAAGTCTTTTTCGTCAGTTTCTTCATATAAAAGACAAAATAAAAAAACAGGGTATGATTTTACTCATAGCCTGTTTTTCATGTCCGTTGTGATGTCAACTTAAGTTAGTGACATTAT
>JAFWKS010000074.1 GCA_017511325.1 Erysipelotrichaceae bacterium | reverse complement strand
TATTCGCTTTATGAGAAGTCCAGACAGATGCTCAATGAGACTGGTCATTTATATATTGTGATCAGAAAAGCTCAGGTAGCAGCGTCGAGCATAAAGAAACTTGAAACACTATTTACTACAGTCAGAACTATTGAGCGGGATAGTGGCTATCTCGTGATCGATAGTTTTAACTGATTCTACACGATATTAATTATTTGAAAGGACGGCGCTAATGAAACAAACTTACAAAACCTTGCATTCGGGAAGACATACATCACGCCGTGACTATTCCAAAGTATCGGGCAATCTTGAATTGCCTAATCTTGTGGAGGTACAGACTGATTCTTTCAAGTGGTTTACTGAGAAAGGAATCAAAGAAGTCTTTGATGACATCTACCCGATCCAGAACTATAGCGGCAACATCCGTTTAAAACTGTTAGATTTTGAATTCGGTGAACCAAAGTATTCGGTTGCGGAAACAAAATTCCGTGAAGAAGACTACCGCGCGCCATTAAAAGCCAACATGGAGTTGGAAATAATCGATGAAGAAACAGGTGAAGTCATCACCAAGAAAGAAGAAGTCTTCTTAGGCGATTTCCCAATGATGACTCCGACTGGAACATTCATCATCAACGGTGCCGAACGTGTCATTGTTTCACAGATCGTAAGATCGCCAGGCGCATATTTTGACACTGAAACTGATGACAAGACAGGCAAGGAAGCATTCTCTGGAGAGCTCATTCCTTCCAGAGGTACCTGGCTTGAATTCTTAACTGATGATAAGAAGAACGCTTTAGGCAGGATTATGAATATGTCTGTCGATAGAAAGCGTAAGATCTTATCTACGATATTGCTGAAGTGTATCGGCTTCTCATTGAACCTGGAAAAGGGCGAAGATGGTTTTGATGTCGAAAGAGTCAAGACTTTCTTAAAAGCTATGGGTCTCAATGTTTATGAAGATCTGATCAATCAGAATGATGACAGAGAATTCCTGAATATCTATGAAGCCATCTACACCTCTTTCTTGGGTGCGTATGAAGAGATAACCAATACTCTTCAGGCTGACAAGACCAAGACAACTGATGCAGCATTGCTGGAAATGCACAAGAACCAGAAGCAGGATGAAGTCCCTACTGTTGAAGGTGCAGCCAACCTGATGAATGCAAAGTTCTTTGATCAGAAGAAGTATGACCTTACTTCTGCCGGCCGTTACAAACTCGGAAAGAAACTCAATGTCATTGACCGTATCGAACATCATGTACTTGCACAGGATCTGTACAAGGCTGACGGTTCCATACTTTATAAAGCCGGAACACAGATCGAGAAGGCGGAAAGAAATGTCCTGAGAGAAGAACTCACCAAGGGCAGCCATGTTGAAGCTTTCCCGTTCAGACACATGTTCTCGCATCCTGCGATCGCTGAAGTATCCACCAAGGATAAACTGGCTCTCAAGGGCAGAGTTCTGGCTAATGACGTATATCTGTCTGACAAGACCTATTTCATGGGCACTGTTCTGACACTTGATGATGTCAAAACTATTGCCAAGGAAATTGAAACAGTCAGAATCTACTCAGGCATTATCGCTAAGGAAGTAGTTCTGAGCTCTGAAAACTACAATGCCGTCATGGATCTTGGCCAAAGATTGTTCGTCTTAGGACGTCTTACGGACAAGAATTCCAACGATATCGAAGTTGAAGATGAACAGGCTATGCCTTACTATCTCCCTGATCATGACTCATACATGCTGATGTCTGACAAGGAAGAAGCGATCAAGGCCAGAGTCAACCAGGGTGAAAAGATTTCTGCTTGGCTGGTCGGTACGGCTTGCCAGGTCGTCATGGTCAAGAACCCTAGTGATCCTGAAAGTGAGATCAAGCTGATCGGTATCGATCCTCTCAACTCCAAGAAGTGCATC
>JAFWKS010000073.1 GCA_017511325.1 Erysipelotrichaceae bacterium | reverse complement strand
TTCATTCTGTTATGATCTTATTTCTGAATGGATTCACCGCGATTCAAAAGACGAGATATATGATGTATTGCGCAGGATCGAAAAAGAATTGAAGTTAAGTGACCGTTTCAATAATTTCAGTATTGATGATCTCTCCGATACAGAGATTCTGCCAATCATCGATGAAGTTATCCTAAACAAGCTTATGCAGGATATCATGAGCCATACTGTTAGTGCCGATACTGTTATTTCTGTGGCTGAAAAAAGAAGGACAATGGCATGGCACAGCTTGGTAGAAAACTATTATTCCGTATTATACTGGGCAGCAAAAATGATGCAGTTTGCAGACAAGCACGCTGCAGGCTTCCATCTGACAGAAGCATATAAAATCTGGAACGAATATTGCTCTGAATATTATCTGATGGATACTTACTATCGTCAGTTTTATGGAGCGTTCAATCAATGCTTAATTGATTCGAATCCGCATCTTGATGACAATCTGAAGAATGTGGCAAGCACTATTGAGAAACTCTATAAGAACTGGTATCTCAGTAACCTGTCTCAGAACTGGACAAGTGTTGCTGAAAAGGAACTGGAAACAACCGGAACTATTGCTCGAGTCGAGCAACAAACCAACTTTTATAACAAGTATGTACGTTCTGAAGAAAACAAGGTATTCGTTATAATTTCGGATGCTATGCGTTATGAAGTAGCGACTTCTTTAGCGGATCAGTTAAGGATCGAAACAAAAGCTGATGTTGAGATCAAAAGTCAGCAGGCCATCTTCCCCACGATCACAAAGTTTGGAATGGCTGCACTATTGCCTCATAAGACATTAAGCCTTGAAGATAAATCAGGCATTTTACGTATTCTAGCTGATGGTAAATCGACGGAATCTAATGATAGAGAAGCATTACTGAAAGCATTCAATCCAAAGAGTGTTACTGCCAAATACAAGGATCTCATTCTCATGAAGCGAGATGACAGACGTAACCTTGTGAAGGGGATGGAGGTTGTGTACATCTATCATGATACGATTGATCATACCAGTCATCATGATGAACAAGGCGTTTTTAATGCATGTGATAAAGCGATTGATGAAATCAAAAATCTGGTAAAGATCATCACCAATGAGTTGAATGGTATAAATATTGTCATTACATCTGATCACGGCTTTATCTATACATACGAACCTTTAGCCGAAGATGACAAACTCAGCAAGTCGGATTTCAAGAAAGACATTATTGAGCAGGACAGAAGACATGTTATTACAGATATGGATGCACATCCTGACTTCCTGATTCCGATAAAAGGGTTCTATAACGATAATGGATATCAGGCTTTCTCACCTAGAGAAAATATCCGGATTAAAGGGGCTGGTAGTTTGAACTTTGTCCATGGTGGCGCAAGCCTGCAGGAGATGGTTGTTCCGGTTGTTCAATACAAGTTCGTCAGGTCCGGATATAAATCATACACTCAGCATAAAGACAAATATGATACCAAGCCGGTAACGATAGCGTTGTTATCATCCAACAGAAAAGTTAGCAACATGATTTTTAATCTCAACTTCTATCAGAAGGAGGCGGTTGCGGACAACTATGTTCCTTGTACATATAAACTTTTCCTTGTAGATGCTAACGGAAATACAATCAGTGATGTACAGAAGATCGTTGCAGATAGGACGAGTAATAATGCTAAAGAAAGAGAGTACAGATGCACTTTTAACCTTAAGCAACAAACTTATGACAATCATGAAACGTATTATCTAATGATTCAGGATGAAGATGGATTACAGGTACCAATAAAAGAAGAAATACAGATTGACATCGCTATGTCATTTGATGATTTCAATTTCTTTGGTTAATAGAAATGGAGATATAGTATGAACAAAACTTCCATAAAAAACTATGCGATCTGGGCAAGAAACGAATTGATCAGTAGAGTATCCCAGAAGGCATTTGAATACGGAGTAGAAAAGGATAATATCATTTCTTATGATGCACAAAGCATTAATGGAAGATTATTATCTGACGACGAAAAGAAGAAAAGACAGGTATTAATCAATGAGGTTAAACACAAAGGATATGATCAGGTCATTGAAGAAGTAGCCTATACCTGGTTTAACCGTTTCATTGCACTCCGCTTTATGGAAGCAAATAATTACCTGCCGGTTAAAGTTCGTTTGTTTACTAGTGAAAGAAATGAATTCAAACCGCAGATCATCGATGAAGCACTTCATATTGAACTGCTTGGATTGGATAAGAATAGAGTTATTACGCTTAAAGAATCCAATAATAATGAAGAACTCTATAAAGAGTTACTTTTGGCAACCTGTAATGATATGTCTCGGTATCTTCCGGGAATGTTTAAACCAATTGATGATTATATGACACTGCTTTTTCCATCTAATCTTCTCAGAGAAGATTCTGTGTTGGGAAGGCTGATCTCTGATATTGATGAAGATAGCTGG
>JAFWKS010000072.1 GCA_017511325.1 Erysipelotrichaceae bacterium | reverse complement strand
GATTATTTCATTAACTAAACTATCGAATGCATCATAGGCTTTCTTTTCAAACTGAGCAAACAGCATTCCTCTTGCGTGGGCTTTGTCGCAGGCCGTTAAATTTGGGATTGTAGTATTAAATGCCCTGACCGGGAAGAAGTCTTCTACAACATCTTCAAAGTCTCTTTGAATTCTTGACCTTTTGACGTATTGTGACTTTATCATTCCGAGAATTCCTTTGTGAACCATCTGCGCATTTTTGAACAGTTCCTGGATTTCTATTACTGCATCAATTACATTCTTCGTTCCTCTTAAAGTCATTACTTCAAGGTTAATAGGAATAATACACCCGTCTGTCGATGCGCCGATTCCGTTGTATGCAAGCATGGTCAGCGCCGGAGGGCAGTCGATAATTATAAAATCATAGTCCGCTTTTTCTTTGATCAGACTGACTATATTGAATAAAGCAAAGCCTCCCGAAGAACTTCTGGCGAGCCTGATATCAAAGCCCGACAGTTCAATATCCGAAGGAATGAGATCAAAGCCGAACGGCTTTCTTTTTTCGACAATATCGAATTTTCCTTTGGAGGTTTCTACTCGGACAAGCTCCTTATATTCTGGACTGACAATGCACGGTTTAATATCTTCTTCAAAGTTGAGGTTTTCTCTTCCTTTAGTAACATAAGCATCATATATATTTTGCAGTCCTTTAATTATTTCCTCACCATCAGAAGAGTATTCGTTTGGTAAAACATTACAAAGTCCCGTTAGTGAAGATTGGCTGTCTGTGTCGATAACCAAACACTTGAATCCTCTTTGTGCTAAAACATAGGCGATATTTGAGGATGAAACAGATTTGCTTACGCCACCTTTCTGATTTACCAGACAGTGGGTTTTACATCCTTTTAGTGCTTCCCTTATTTCTTCGGTGCTCATCTCTGAAACAAGAGCAGCAACCTTCTTTTCTTTCTCTTTTTGCTCCTCAATATTTGCTGATGTTTTTTCCAAAATCTCATTAAGTTCTTTTGTTCCCATTTGATCCCCTTTTTAAACAATGTCTTCATAAATGTCTTTAGCGATAAGATCACACACATATTGTTCTAATGCTCTCTTGTCGTTCGGATAGATTGTTTCTGCTCTTTGTTTTACTATATCTAAAATGCCGTAGTCATCTTTTTCCAATTTTTCATTTAGCATTTTATTTGAAACCTTAACTATCAGGACTTCGTCTTTTTCTAGAATCTCGTTTTGTAGATTCCTCTCAAGTTCAAGGCTTCTTTTAAGTTCTTCCGAATCTATTGTTCCGCCTGCAGCTTCGACGATGAGCCTTGCTGTGCCGTATTGCGGAATTGATTGGCTTGATCGATATCTTTGTATATTCCTAACACTCACCCTCTGTCCCAATTTTTCTGTTTTATCAGAAATGTCTCTATTGGCATGATAATAGTCTCCAATCAAACTATTAATTAAGACGGAAAAGGGCTGTTCTGTTTTCGCCATTTTTATCTCCCTTCATATCCATCATAAAATCCAGTAATAAAAAATGCAATAAAAAAATTGCGACATTTTGTCGCAACATCTTGTTTTTTCTTGTTTCAATATGTTATTTTAATTTTGGAAAGAAGGGTACCTGCATACTCATAGAGGATTCTTCTAGTTATAGCTTGATTGTAGCATATAAAGATCTTTCCAGTAGAGTCAGGTACCTTTATCACTTTTGTATCATCCTGTATTCTACAATGGTGATACTCCCAACCTGAAAACGGATGGGGAGCTATTCCTAAATTGCTATAGACCGGTGTGGTCGCTATACAGATAAAAAGAAAAAAGGTACGCCAATACCTTTTCACTTGATCTGTAAGATTTACATCCTACTTTCAATCACTTCTTAACCAAGAAAATTATAGCATGAAAGTAGGGCTTGTAAAAGCCTTTTTGTGTACTCGTTTTTAATAGAAAAGAAAGGAGGGAAACGCTATGACGGAATCAAAATCAAAAGCCAGATCATACTACACGGTTGAAATGATGCTGGATGAACACTATATGCAATTCCCCAAGTGGCTAATGTACGATCCGACATTCGCCTCCCTTTCCAACGATGCAAAAGTTTTATACATGCTTTTAAAAGACCGTTTCAGATTGTCTGCCAAGAATCACTGGTATGACAAGGAGGGCAGGGTCTTTGTCATCTGCTCAAGGCAGCACATGCAAAAGCTTCTCAACAAATCGGAGAACACGATCAAAAAAATCATGAACGAACTTGTTGATGAAAAGATTGGCCTTATCGAAGAAAAGAGAAACAAGCAGTCAAACAATTATATCTATCTTCTGATGCCCAAATTCCAGAACTATGACGATCCTGATCTTGATGAAGACGATCTGCCTTTTGATTACGAGGATGAGGATGAATCGATGCCGGCTGAAAAGGAAGAAAATTCTAAGAACCGCAAAATCTGCGGATCAAGAAAAAACACAGGGGTAGAAGGCGATTCAAGAACCGCAAAATTTGAGGTTCTTCAAGATCCGCAAAATTTGAGGCCTAATAAGAACAAGTTTTCTAAGGAAGAATTAGTAAGTATAAATTCTTTAAACAACAACAGTATTGCTAAAGCTGATACTATAGTGTATCAAAACGAAGATGATCTGTCTGTTGTTGTCAACAAAGACATTTCCGTCGATGATTCTTTTGGCGATCTTGATTCAGCAGTCCTGGAACAGAAAAAAGCAAAGGATTTTGAACTTTACGAGAAATACCACAGAAAAAATCCTAGCCTTCCTTTAATCATGCAAAAATATGCGATCGATCATTTTAGGACGATGCTGGCTTACTGGCCAGACACTTCTCACACCGAAAAGGTTGAGCAGCTTCTTATCGACACTTTGTGCAATCCAAGATTCAAGGATAGACAGAACCAGATCTTAAAACTCGAAGAAGAGAAAACAAAGGAACTTTATAGGGTTTGCCAGGAGCTGTATGATCCGGAACAATCCCCGTCTGTTCACAAAAGCAAAAAAGCTTACATGATTGGCGTAGTTGAGAACATCCTCTATCAGCAGGCATGAGACTGCGGGTGAAATGGTGCCTTCAAAAGGTATGGAGTCTGTCGTAGTGTCTAACAAGCAGAAAATACATTATTAACTGTATGTTATGTATAACTTGACTGTCTGTTATGTTAAATTTTATAATTTTTTATACAGGATAAAATGTCAATACTCCTATTTTTATGGGCAGTTCTTTGAAGATCAATAACGGTTAAAACCATATTCTCTTCCTAGATTAAGAAAAAGAAAAAAGTGCAATCAGCACTTCCCCTTGGTTTAAATAATTATCGCAAAATTATTATAAGCCGAGGGTAGGGACTGTTGCAAGTCCTTTTTGTGTACCCTTTATGACGAACAAACTTTCTGTCAAAAACTATATTGCTATAGCTGACTGGATGCTGGATCTGAATCTGAACACCAGGGAGCTTTTGTGTTACGCAATTATATACGGGTTCTCACAGAGCGATCCCGGGTTTTACTATGGCAGTCTGGAATATCTTGCAAACTGGCTTGGCGTTGATGACAGATCAAATGTAACCCGTTATCTGAAACCTCTCGTTGAGCAAGGCCTCGTCATGAAGAAAGATGTCACGATGAAATCAAATCAGATAGGCTGCCTGTACAAAGCCGTTCTGAACAAAGGACCGATAATCAAAAATCCGGATATAGATTACATTATCATTCAGCCGTGGATGATGCAGCAAATGCATCTTGGAGGAAAGGATCTGCTTTTGTATGCCCTGATCCACGGATACAGCAGAAAAGACTCAAGCAACGTCTGCAATTATGACAAGAATTATTTTTCTAAGTGGATCCAGGTCAGAAAAAATAATGTAGATCGGCAGGTAAACAGACTTTTGGATCAGAACCTGATAAAAAGGGCAGGGGACAACAGTTTCATGGCGGTTGTTCCTTCGGATTTAGAGTTGACTCAAATTGACAACACCCCCCTTGAAGACATGGATATTGATTTGACTCAAATTGACAACACCTACTCTCAAATTGACAACACCCCCAGACTCAAACTGACAACTAATAATCTACATATAGAAAATCTACAAGATAATACATTGTTGTCTAACGACAACAAAGAACAAAATATTTCAGAATACAGCAATCCTGATTCACTATCTGTCGTCGTCAACAGACAAATCCCACAGGCCGATTTTTCTCTTGACTATGAAAGAGACGCTTTTTCATACAAGAAAGAAATCGATTTTGAATCATACAGAAAGCAGAAGAAAACAGAAGCCGATCTCGCATCGTTCTTAAGCAAGTTTTCTGTTTCTTCATTCAGATACCTGCTTGCAAACTGGCCGGAAGATCGGGACAAAGTCAAAAAAGCCCAAAATCTTCTGATCTCTGCAGTTATCAGCAACCGTTTCAAGGGAAAAGAAAGCGAGATAGACGATCTTTCAGATGAAAACGTCACGGATCTTTTCCACGCATGTTATGACTTCTGTGACAGCAACGAACAGAGAAAAGGGGTCAGATCGCCCAAAGCATACATTCTTGGTATGATCAGCAACATGATAGAAGAACAATAGATACATCACCATTCGCTCCAAAAACTGTAGCCTCTAACTTGACTTTACGTGATGTTTTAATTTACATTTAGTGAAGAAGAAGGAGGCAATGCGATGTATCGTTTTATAAAAGTGTTGCTGGCCATCTTGATGACGATTTGCCTGTCTTCCTGCAGCAACGAAAAAATTATTGATTTAGACAACTACATCGAAGTTTCTTTCGACGGAATAAACGGATCCGGAAAATCTGTATTCGCAGTTGATTGGAAGGGAATCGATCAAGAGATCGGCCAGTCTCAGATTAGTGATGCTCTGAAAAAACTCAAACCATCCGTTCATGCAGAACTTATGAATGCCGGCGTACAGCCGTCCTGTTCAGATCTGTTTGCTGTGTGTCCGGACCGAACTGACAATCTGGTTAACGGAGATTCAGTAACCTTTAATGTCGAGACAGGAACTCTGGTAAATTCCACATCGCTGACTGAAGTAGAGAAGGCTCTGAAAATAAAAATCGTTCCCGCTTCTGTTAAAGTGGAGAACCTGCCTGATGCGACATTGATCGACGTGTTCCAGGCTTTCGATGAAAACAGTATCGTGTTTTACTGTACCGTTCCTGGCGACAAAACATCCATCAATGGGATTGTTAAAATAAACGTCACAGACGAAAACCGGATAATCTATGAAGGAAATGGCTATGTTGTCCAATACGAAGAAGGGGTTCCTTCTCTGGATCCGATGTTTAGCGTTACTAAAGATGGTGAGGTACTTGGTTATTTCTCGTTCTGCGGAACTCATTATTATATGACCGGATATAAAGAAGGGGATCTGTGGCCTGTTTATATCACTGAAGAAGATATCTCGATTTTGAACGGTTATGGGTTCTCTTTGGAAAGAAAGCAAATAGATTATGTAGTAAAGGATATCGTTGATTCAGAATGACGATGAATGAATGGAAATTTAAGGTTTGGATGAACGACACCGCATTG
>JAFWKS010000071.1 GCA_017511325.1 Erysipelotrichaceae bacterium | reverse complement strand
GCGGTAATAGATGTATTCACAGAAGAAGAAATGAAGTGAATGACTGTCCCCTTTTTCGAAATAGCTTGCATTATACGGCAATATTGAAAACCCTGATGCTTCAGCAATTTTCTTCGCAAAGCCTTCTCTGTCTTCTTCTTTAAGTTTCTCCGGAACCGATACTTCCATGTGTACAAACTTTTTATGCTGTTCAGCAAACAGCTTACGGAAATATCCTCTGTAAGGAACTGTACTGCAAACCTGTTCCCCAGGCAATTTGTACTTACTGCTTTGCCACGCAGAAAGGTAGTCTACACGCACAAAGATCTTGGTTCTTTCAATACCGATCTGCTCTGACATTCACCTGTCATCCTTTCTGCTGCATTTTATACATGCAGGACATACGTGCCTACGGCTGGGTTGTCGGAGGAAAACGGGTATGCAAAAAAGATCATAGTTGCCCTCCTTATGAATTTATTAGTCAGTTTTTTTTGGGAAATAAAAAGCGAACCGTGCAAATAGAACGGGCTTGCTGAAGGCCACTGAAAATCACGATCCGCTTTGTATATCTTACCTAAGTTATTCTTAGTTTAGACCAAATTTATAAGTTTTTCGTTCAGCAATTTTTGTTCTTATTTACAAAACTATGGTGCCACATTATTTTAGAAAATGCAACAGTTTTTTTGACTTTTCTCATACACGATTCGATTAAAGACTCCGAAGGCTTTGCAATCGGTAGCAAAGCCAATAAAGTCCTTCTCATCAACTTCCATATCGCACAAGTCGGCTCTGGGCACGTGGATGCCCAGAAATTTTTTAACTGATTCACTCACTAAAAAAGATAGTGGAAATTTCCTCTTGACATTTCGCCGAATTTAAGATAAGATGGTGCCATAGTAGGAACACATGGCACCATAATGGTGCTTATACATAAAAAGTTAAAAGGAAACCGTCTGAATTAAAAAGGAGATTGAATGGCCGACAAGAAACTCATAGTACATGTTCTGGATAGCAACCCCACAAGAATCTGTCTTGCCTGGCCTTTTTCCAGTGCTATCCGAAACTTTATGGCCAAGGATCTGGTCAAAAATGAGGACTATTTCTGGGAAGTCGTCGATAATGGAGGGCCGTACAAATCATATAAATGCTGGGTCAACTACAACATCCTTCCTGAATTGCTGGATGTTTTTGTCGATAACGGCTACAACATCGACAAGGTCGATAAGGCACTTAAGAGCATTACGATCGATGAAAAGCCGAGGTATAAGACGCTTGAAACCTTCATGGTATCAACAGGCGATGAATATCTCTATCTGAAATGGAGCTATGACAGATCACTTAAAGCGATCACGGATAATATCCCGAAGCAGCTCGGTCGCTGGGTTTACGACAATAATTCCCGTGATCCTTCAAATAAATATCTCTATCGCGTGAATAAGTGTATGCTATATGACTTAATTCCTTTGTTTGAACGCGAGGGCTACGACGTTGGCAAGCTTCAGTATGCAGCCGATAACTATACGATCGATCCGCCAAAGGAAATTGAAGATGTATATAGTTCATGGCTCGTCCTGCTTCAGGAACAGAGCGAGGAAAGATACCGCAGGGAGAATCTCAGCGAGATCCTCAGCGCCGAGGACAAGGATGCGCTTGAGCCGGGCGAGTATGAAATGATAGATCTCTCTAAACGCGATTTGCCTTTCACTCCCTACGATTTCCAGATCGAAGATATAAAGACCATGCTCAGACATAAACGTTTCTTAAATTCCAATGAAATGGGCCTCGGAAAGACGATGGAGGCTGTCGCCGTAGGCGAATCCATACCGGGAAAGAAACTCGTTGTCTGCCCTGCTTCGTTAAGATTCAACTGGCGAAAAGAAATACATAACATCAATAAAGACGCTGAAATAGACATCCTCTATTCAAAGGATGAATACCATGCCGGAAAGGACTGGACGATCATAGGCTACCCAAGTCTGGAAAAGCACCTGTCCTCCTTGATCACAGAGGGGTTCAAGGTCGTGTTCTTTGATGAAGCGCATTTCATTCAGGCCACGACGAGAGGCCATGCCGCCTCCAAGCGGGCCAAGGCCGCGCTTGAACTCGGCAATGCGATCGAATATGTCTACCCTATTACAGGTACACCGAAGACCAACCGCAATAAGAATCTGTATAACATCCTTCAGCTGCTCAAGCATCCTATCGCTTCAAAGAAAGGCTCCTATGAGGAATATGCTAACAGATACTGCGGCGGATGCTACGCCAAGGGACGCGAGGACACCAAGAATTCCCATGACAGGGAACTGCATGAAAGGATCGCTCCCTGGATGATCAGACACCTCAGGAGCGAAGTGCTTCCTGATCTGACCAAGCAGAGAATCATCATTGATGCCGAAGTAAACCTTACGGAATATGAGGAAGCCATGAAGCGATACCGTGAAGTCAGCAAAGACCCTGCCCTGACCGGCAGACAGCGCTATGCAGCTTCGTTGGGCGAACTGCAGAGAGCCAGAGTCGCCCTGGCCAAGGAAAAGATCCCGACAACGATCGATCTGGCCAAAGACTTCGTCAACTCAGAGGAAAGCGTAGTCATCATCACCTGCTTCAGATCTGTCGTTAAGGCAATCGAGGATAAATTCAAGAGCAAATGCGTCAAGATCATCGGCGGCATGAACGATGCCCAGAAACAGGAATCCATAGATAAATTCCAGAGCGGTGAATGCCCGATCCTGGTCATGAATGTCATCGCCGGAGGCGTCGGTATCACGCTCACAAAGGCTCATATCGCCATCGTAAACGACTATGAGTTCACCGTCGGAAATATGGTCCAGGCCGAAGACAGAATCTGCCGTGCAGGTCAAAAAGAGCATTGCCTGATCTACTACGTTTCAGCAATCGGCTCAATGCTTGATGAAAGCTTCATGGCCATGCTTACGGAAAAGTCGTCTTCGATCAATGCAGTTATCGACGGCGGCAGAGGCGAAACGGTGGACTTCGTAACGATGATCAACGAAAAACTCGGTATTACGCTGCCGAAAGCCGAACTAAGCGAGGAGGAGATCGAAAAACTGATGAGTGAAGAAACCGAAGAACCGGTAAAGAAAACGAAAGGAAGGAACAAAAAGAAATGAGCGACGAAAACAGGAATTGCGAACAGCCCGAAAAAGGAATTGCCAACTTCAGGGTAAACAGCCCGGATATCAGGATCCCGCAAAGAGCCACGCCCGGCTCAGCCGGCTATGACTTCTATGCGCCAGAAAGGATCATAGTCCCTGCTCACGGTAACAGGACGTTTGATACCGGAGTCTATTCGGAAATCGATCCCGGATACGTGCTGCTTTTGCTGCCGAGATCAGGTTTAGGTATGAAAGGAATCAGACTGGCCAATACAGTCGGTGTCATCGACAGCGATTACAGAAACGAGATCCGTTGCAAGCTGGTCAACGATTCTGACGCGGACATTACTATCGAAAAGGATGACAGGTATATGCAGGGGATCTTCGTCCGCTACGGTCTGGTCGCTGATGACAAACCGATCAATAACGAGCGAAAAGGAGGTATGGGAAGCACTGGGAAATGAGACACAACGAAAGATTTGCTGAATCCGAACTGCCTGAATCGTATATGCTTCACAGGTATGAGGACAAAAACGGTACGGAGTGGTCATCGATCGTCAAAGGCGATGCCGAGATCATCTACTGCAGGCGGAACAAGGAACAGCAGATGATCAGAAAATTTAACGAAAATTATAAATCGATCAATTAAAAGGCGTTAATACGCAAAAAGCCAATTTCAGGAGGAGAAAGAACACAATGGCAAAAATTTTATCAAAATCAAAAGTTTTTTTAGGGCAGATCAAAGAGAACGAACTGAATCTGAGATCCATGAACGAAGATGACATCAGGATCATGGCGGACAACATCGCAGTCAACGGGCTCATGCAGCCTCCGGTCGTTTATAAGAATGCTCCGAAAGAGTATGTTCTGCTGGGCGGACACAGAAGATGCCGTGCGCTGAGAATGCTGGGATGCAGGGATGACTATCCGGTCGATGTGGTCATCATGGAAAAGCCGGCGAACGAATTTGAGGAACAGGAACTGCTTACCAGCTTGAACATAAGCAGAAAGCTCAACGAGGATGTTGAAAACGAGATCATTAAGGCCAATCAGACCTGGGCATCTATGGATGCGGATCGTCGCGAAGAGTATTACAAATATTTCAAAAAGCAGTTTATTGAAAGAAACAAAACAAATCCGAAAT
>JAFWKS010000070.1 GCA_017511325.1 Erysipelotrichaceae bacterium | reverse complement strand
TGGCGTTTTAAGGTATTCTTTCCCTTTTATGTTGTATCTTCTGGCTTTTTCAAAAATAAAGGCGTCTTCCAGATACTGAATATAGGAAAAGATTGTCTCACCGTCCATTTTAATATGTTTATCAGCCTGAAGTGTTCCCGCGATGCTGTTTGGAGAAACCAGAGATCCGGTAGAAGAGCAGAGCAGATCGAACAATGAACTCATCTCTTCGGGAAGTCTAAGATTATTCCTTTCTACAACATCGCTTAAATATGTTCTGTTTATGAGGTTGTTCAAGTAAGAGATCTTATCCGCTTCTGTTTTTTCATCAAATAACCGCGGCATTCCTCCATAGGTCAGATAATCTGTTAGGGCGTAGCGTTTATCGCCCTGATATGCATTATAGTATTCTTCAAAAGAAAGAGGATGAACCCTTATTTCGCTTCCCCGATCCTTGAATCTTGTGGAAATATCTTTTGATAAAAATTCGGAATTGCTTCCGGTGATATACACATCATAGTTGTCATGATTATTTATCGAAATGACTGTTCCCTCAAAATCTTTAACGATCTGAACTTCATCGATAAAAATATAATATTGTCTGTCGCTATCTGATGCTTTTGACTCGATATATTCTCTAAGCTGTTTCTTCTCTCTTTGATTCTCAAATCGGTCATCATCAAGTTCGACCATAATGATCTGCTCCTTGTTTACTCCTTCCGAAAGGAGATAATCATAATACAGCTTCTTCAATAGATAGCTTTTCCCGCAGCGACGTATACCGGTAATGATTTTGATATAGCTGCTGTGTCTTCGTTCTATCAGTTTCTGCAGATAACGATCCCTTTTAATAATCATAGTTCCTCCGAAAAACATGTAACATGTTAAGTAATTTTCGATTACAAGACCATTATAGCATCTATTCGAATTCTATGTAATATGTTAAGTAATTTTAGATTTCCAAAATACACGTTTTTAGGGCATACCCGTATGACATACTAATATTATATGCCAATAGGGTCAAATAAGCAAGAAATGACACATATCTGTGTCATTTGAAAATTTTGGACTATATGAGGTGTTATTATTAGCGTTGACTGCTCTAAAGCATGACTTATACACTATTTTCTATGCTTTCAGCAGCCTAAAGAACGTTTATAAAGGTTTTTCTCAGAAGAAACCTTGCGACGAAACTTTATATTCATGATCTTACAATCGATGAGTGTCAGTATTACATGGGACACGAAATCGATTCTAGGCGGGTCTTAAGATCTGACTTTTCAGATGAAGACATGTTGTACTCTATCTACAAGAAACTCCTTAATGACCCGTTATCTAACATATGTCTGCTTTGAGAATACGACAAATAATAGACAAGAGATACTTTATCTTTCCATCAAGAACGATTTTGGCAATAAACTGCTGTACAGATGTACTGGATTTCTGGCACCGCCATCTGATATCGAAAAAGCGCTTGATATGATCATCGATGAAAAATCGGAGTGGGATGAACTGCTGGAAGAAGCCATGATGAACACCGTGGTTGATGACTCGCAGAAAAAGGAAGGTAAATGATCATGCCGGATATTTTTAAGATGAAGTCACGGGCCGCGGACCATTATATGAAAGAATTGGTCAGATCTGTCTCAATGTCCAAGAAATAATCATCCATTTTGTTTTGTTCATTCAAGATGAGCAGATAAATCGATATGCTGAGCGTGGAGGTGAGTTAT
The DNA here is from genome assembly GCA_017511325.1 of Erysipelotrichaceae bacterium. Next base: position 1,405 of record JAFWKS010000070.1, on the reverse strand, counting down.
GGAAAACATTATGCATCAGGCTGAAAGAAAAGCTTTTGAAAAAATATTGCGGAACATTGTCGATAAGGCACAGTACGAGGATGTATCAGAACTTGCTGAATCAATTGTTTCACTGATGAAAAAAATACTAGGTAGTTCCTGGAAGGATGAAAGTTATCAATTATTTATTGATATAGCGGAGAATCCTGACAGCAAGTGGGGGCGTTATGTTGAAAGGCTGATCAGAGAAAATGATAAAGATATGCTGGTGTCATTTCTGACAAACGCAGCCTACGAGGGAGGTTTCAGAGGATTTAAAACTTCCGAGGAGATGGCTGCGAAATACGATTGCAACATTCCTTGGATCATACTGTTAGATCCGACGAGTGCCTGTAATCTGCATTGCATCGGCTGCTGGGCAGCAGAATACGGATATAAACAGAATTTAAGTAATGAAGTCATGGATAAGATCGTCGCACAAGGAAGAGAATTGGGCGTCCATGCCTATCTGTTTACCGGAGGCGAGCCTTTAGTCAGAAAGAAAGATATTATTGCCTTATGTGAAAAATATCCGGATTGTGCTTTCCATGCCTTCACCAATGCGACACTGATTGATGATGAATTCTGTCAAGATCTGTTAAGAGTCAAAAACTTCATTGTCTCCGTTTCGCTGGAAGGTGATGAAAAAGCGACGGATTCAAGAAGAGGCGAAGGAACCTACCAGAAAGTTATCAAGGCAATGGACCTGATGCACAGTTATCATATTCCATATGGTCTTTCGATCTGCTATACCGCTAATAATTATAAATCGGTTACCAGTGACGAATTCCTGGATATGATCATCGACAAGGGTGCTGTCTTTGCGTGGTACTTCCACTATATGCCGGTCGGTATGAATGCCAGTACGGATCTCCTTCTTTCACCTAAACAGCGGGTTTATGTCAAAGACCGCATCAGAGAAATCAGAGGAATTGAAGGAGGCAAAGAGATCTTTGCGATTGATTTCCAGAATGACGGTGAATTTGTTCAAGGTTGTGTAGCCGGCGGTAAGAGATATTGTCACATCAATGCAGCCGGTGATGTTGAGCCATGCGTCTTCATTCATTATTCTTCTGCCAACATCAATGAAATGTCTTTATTGGATTGTCTGAGACAGCCGCTATTCAAGGAATATCACGAACATATGCCGTTCAACGACAATTACTTGAGACCATGCCCGATGTTGGAAAATCCGGAATGGCTGAAACAGATGGTGGAAAGGTCCGGTGCCAGATCGACGGATCTGGAAGAAGCAGAGAGTGTCGAGCACCTTTGCGCAAAATGCGAAAACTACGCAAAGGAATGGCAGCCGGTAGCAGATGAAATCTGGAGCAAGAGAAACTGATTGATTTGCTCAGGCATTTTCCCTTCGGGAACCGGTTTTCCG
>JAFWKS010000069.1 GCA_017511325.1 Erysipelotrichaceae bacterium | reverse complement strand
TGGCGAGCGCGGTGAAAACGGCGGTCCTAACGGCGATTTGTATATCGAAGTAAGAGTAAAGCCACACAAGTACTTTACAAGAGAAGGCAACAACATCCACATCAGTGTTCCGATCTCCAGCGTAGATGCGACGATCGGTACGGTAGTTGATGTGCCGACGGCTTACGGCGATGTTGAACTGACGATCCCGGCCGGAACACAGCCGGGTCAGCAGCTTCGTTTAAAAGGTTATGGAGTAAAGGACCTTAGAAGCAAGAACGTCGGTGACCAGTATGTGGAAGTCCGCGTCGAGATCCCTAAGAAGCTTTCCAGGGAAGAAAAGGAACTCTACGAAAAACTGGCCAACCGCAAGAAAGAAAACGTGTTCGATAAATTCAAGAAATCATTTAAGTAGGCGCTGTCCTACTTAAATAAAGGCTTGTTGTTAGCACTCAATTATTAATAGTGCTAAAGGAGGTAACAGATATGAATCCTGAATTAATGACGGAAAAACTCCAGGAAATATTAATGAAGGCTCTGCAGATATGTACGGAAAACAAGAATCCTGAACTGAGTTCTGAACATATGATGGCAGCATTCCTCAATGATTCCGATATCATGGAAATGCTGAACAGTTTCCATACCGATGTAAACAGACTTATATCGATAAATGATCAGTATCTTTCAAAGCTTCCTGTATCAGACAGTGCAGCCAATCCAAACGTCGATCATTATGTATACAATGCATATCTGGAGGCGGAAAGAAAATCCAAACAGCGCAAGGATAAATATATCTCCATGTTCGATATGTTTATCGCCACACTGTTCAACAACTCAGCTGTATGCGCTGAATTATGCAAATACTGTCGTTTTTCAAGGAATGACCTTGAAGACCGATATTCAATAGAAAGGGGTGCGACTATGATCAACAACAAAGAAGATGAAAACAACCTCAACCCATTAAAGAAATACGGACGTAATCTGGTCGATGATGTGCGCAACGGCAAAATCGACCCGGTCATCGGCCGTGATGATGAAATAAGAAGGGTCATCGAGATCCTTTCCCGCAAGACCAAGAACAATCCGGTTTTGATCGGTGAACCTGGTGTAGGCAAGACGGCGATCGTTGAAGGACTCGCCTGGCGTATCTTCAATAACGATGTTCCTCTCGGTTTAAAAGACAAGGACCTGATCGAACTTGACATGGGCTCTTTGATCGCCGGTGCCAAGTATCGTGGTGAATTTGAAGAGCGTTTAAAGGCTGTACTTAAAGAGATCGAAAACGCCGATGGCAGGATCATCCTGTTCATTGATGAGATCCACAACCTGGTCGGTGCCAGAAAGAGTGAAGGTGCCATGGATGCCGCCAATCTGCTCAAGCCGATGCTGGCAAGAGGAGAACTGAGATGCATCGGTGCCACGACTTTCAACGAATACCGCCAGTATATCGAAAAAGACTCCGCACTGGAAAGAAGATTCCAGAAGGTCAGTGTCGATGAACCGAGCGTTGAAGATACGATCTCGATCTTGAGAGGATTGAAAGATCGTTTTGAAGCCCATCATGGTGTCAAGATCAAGGATGATGCGATCATTGCCGCTGCTACGCTTTCTGACCGCTATATCTCTGACCGTTTCCTGCCGGATAAGGCGATCGACCTGGTCGATGAGGCCTGTGCCGCAACCAGAGTTGAAATGGATTCCAAACCGGTCGAACTTGATGAACTCACCAGGAAGATCGATACACTGGAGATAGAAAAAGTCTCCTTGAAGAAAGAGACGGAAGATGAAAAGGCCAAGAAACGTCTGGAAGAACTGGACAAGGATCTGGAAACTCTTAAGGAGAAGAAAGCTGTTCTCGATGCCAGATGGATCAAGGAAAAGGAAGATCTGGGCAAAGTCAAGGAAATAAAGGAAGAGCTGGAAAGAGCCAAACTTGAAATGTCGGAAGCACAAAGCAGCGCCGATTATGAGAAAGCTTCAAAACTGCAGTATGAGACCATTCCAAACCTGGAAAAACAGCTCAATGATCTCTCCAACGAAGATGAAGGCAGAATGCTTTCAGAAGTCGTTGATGAGGAAAGCATTGCCAAGGTCGTATCCAAGTGGACGCACATCGAAGTCTCCAAACTGTTGTCTTCGCAAAGAGAAAAGCTCCTGCATCTAAAAGACCAGCTCGCAGTCAGAGTCGTCGGTCAGGATGAAGCACTCGATCTTGTTACGGACGCGATCTTAAGATCGAAGGCTCAGGTATCAGACACCAACAGGCCGATCGGTTCATTCATGTTCTTGGGTCCTACCGGTGTCGGCAAGACTGAAGTTGCCAAGGCTCTGGCTGAACAGCTCTTTGATGATGAATCCAAGATCGTCAGGATCGATATGTCCGAATATATGGAGAAGTTCTCCGTTTCCAGACTCATCGGTGCTCCTCCAGGATATGTAGGCTATGAGGAAGGCGGACAGCTCACAGAAGCGGTAAGAAGAAAACCATATTCGATCGTACTGCTTGATGAGATTGAAAAAGCTCATCCGGATGTCTTCAACATCCTGCTACAGATCCTTGATGATGGACGTATCACCGATTCAAAAGGTGTGACAGTCGATTTCAAGAACACGATCATCATCATGACTTCCAACCTTGGTTCAGAATATGCGTTTGAACCTGATAAGGAAAAGAAACAGAAGGAATATGAAGAAGCCGTCAAGATGACTTTCAAACCGGAATTCATCAACCGTATCGACGAGATCATCGTATTCAATCCACTGGATAAGGAAATGATCGTCAAAGTTGCGCAGAAGTTCCTGAACATCCTCAAGAAACGTCTTGCGGAGAACGACATTGAACTGACCGTTACGCCAAAAGCGATGGACAGGATCATTGAAATGGGCTTTGATGAGACATACGGTGCCCGTCCGATGAAACGTCACATTCAAAGAGAAGTCGAATCTCTGATCGCCAAGTTCCTGTTGGAGAATTATGACGCCAAGAAGATCGAGGTCGATTCAGATGGCAAGAACTATGTAATAAGAAGGCTTGATTAAGCCTTCTTTTCATTGTTTATATATCATCACAAGATGAGTCTGCCTTGTTTAAAAAAAGAAAAAACGAGTTCAGTGAACTCGTTTTTAAGGTCTAATCTATTGCAATTAAATCTTCTTTACATCAACAGCCTGAGGGCCTTTTTCACCATCGTTAACTTCATATTCAACGGCTTGGCCTTCATCTAATGTTTTGTATCCATCGACTTGGATAGCTGAGAAATGTACGAATACTGCTTTGCCGTCATCTCCGGTGATAAAGCCATAACCCTTAGCGGCGTTAAACCACTTAACCTTACCTGTCATAAATCCCCTTTACTAGCAAAAAAATCTATATGCATTTTTATTTTAGAATAAAATAAAAGTGAATACAATTGTTTTGTCACCAAAATTGCAAGGGAGGTACTCAAAAAAATGCTATATCCGCAATTTCTCAAAGAAAACGGTGTCATCGGTATCTGTGCACCGAGTGCCGGTGTCGGACGCAAGCTTGATGAGTTTGAAGAATCGAACAGATTCTTGAAGTCACTGGGTTATCATCTCAAAGAGACTGCATCGGTCAGAGTCAATAATCCCCGTTCTGCCAGCGGCAGGAAAAGGGCCAGAGAACTTGAAGAGCTCTTCCTTGATGAAAAAACTGATTTCATCATGTGCGCAGCCGGCGGTGATTTCATGCTGGAGATGATGGAATATGTCGACTTTGACATCATAAAAAACAATCCCAAGTGGATCTCAGGCATGTCTGATCCCACCAATATCCTTTTTCCGATCACGACAGGTCTTGATATCGCGACGATATATGGAAGAAACGGAGCAGGTTTCATCTTTGAAGGAAACCGCAGTCAAAGAGATTTCCTTGATTTCATCAAAGGGAAGATCGTAAAACAGAATTCATACAGAAGATACAGAACGTTCCTTGACGAGATCGAAGGCAATGAAGTCTATAAGGATGTCAGATGGATATGCAAGAAAGACCAGATCATTAAAGGAAGACTGATCGGCGGCTGCATTGAATCGATAAACAAACTTATCGGTACGAGATTCGATCATACCAATGAATTCATAGACAGGTATAAGGATGACGGCATCGTATGGTATTTTGATATCTTTGATATGTCTTCCTACAATTTCTATCTGACGCTCCTGCAGTTTAAAAATGCGGGATGGTTCAGGTATTGTGAAGGTGTGCTGATCTCAAGACCGGCGTTCCCTAATGTTGAAGATAAAAAGCTTGATTACATCAAAGCTGCCGATAAGGCGCTGGGAAAGATCCCGCACATCCTGGAAATGGACATCGGCCATACATCACCGAACATGACACTGATAAACGGTGCCCTGGCGAAAGTGGAATATAAAGATGGAAAGGGCAGCATCTCATTCAAATTAAAATAGAGCTACAAGCTCTATTTTTCGTTGATATAGCGGTCCAGGTCATTGAAGAAATCCTGGATGTGGTCTTTGTTGCAGGCCCATGAACAGACGAACCTGACGATCGTATGATCATCATCGTATTTGCCCCACGGGGTCACGACGTAGTCGTTTTCGATCTTCTTTAAAAGAGAGTTTTCGATGATCGGAAAGATCTGATTGGTAGGGGTATCGATGTAAAGTCTGATACCTGTCTGCGTGAAGATGTATTTAAGAGCCTGTGCCATAATGTTGGCATTTTTGGCGTTTTGCAGATAGAGGTCATCTTCCATCAGGGATATGAACTGTGAACCGATGACTCTGCCTTTTGCCAGCATTGAGCAGCGCTGTTTTATTATATAGCGGAAATCCGGTTTTAAGGCATCGTTCCTGATGACCATCGCTTCTCCAAGCAAAGCACCGTTCTTGGTCCCACCGATATAGAACATGTCAGTATAGCGGCAGATATCCTTGAGGACCATGTCGTTTCCGATGGCGGTCAGGGCATTGCCGATCCTTGCACCATCCAGATAGAGATACAGTCCCAGTTCTTTGCAGGTGTTGTAGATCTCTTTGAGTTCATTCTTGAAGTAGATCGTTCCCAGTTCAGTGGCATTGGATATAAAGACCATCTTCGGTTTGACCATGTGTTCATTGTCATAGGAGGCGACGACATCTCTGATCTCCTGAGCCGTGATCTTTCCCTCGACTCCTTTGACCGTGATGATCTTGTGGCCGGTTGCTTCAATGGCTCCGGTCTCGTGAACGTTGATGTGGCCGGTCTCTACAGCGATCACAGCTTCATGAGCTCTGAGCAGGGTGATGGCCAGTACGTTGCATGGTGTACCACCTGTGATGAAATGCACATCGACATTGTCGTTGCCGACTTTGTCCTTAATGAGCTTTTCAGCTCTTTCACAGAAAACGTCCGTTCCATATCCCGGTGTCTGAACGTCGTTGGTTTTGATAAGATCTTCCAATACCTTAGGGCAGGCGCCCTCTGAATAGTCATTCGCGAATGAATACATAGTTCTTTTCCCTCTTGTTATTTCAATATTA
>JAFWKS010000068.1 GCA_017511325.1 Erysipelotrichaceae bacterium | reverse complement strand
TGATTCTTCCGAAACCGGAAACATTTCCTCTGCCGTTTTTGACATCGTCCGCTATTTCATCGGCTTCACTTTGCAGAGTTTCGGAATGAGACTTCTCGTCTTTTTCCTCAAACTCCTTTTGAGCCATTTCCTTCATGGCCTGTTCGAACTTGTGTCTGCAGGCACTGCTGGAACCGGCGTTTTGTGAAGACTGCTGTTTTGACTGTTCTGCCGCCTGCTGATTGAGACCTTGCGAACCGACTGGTCTGCTGCTGCCTTTTGGAACGGACGACATGCCGGCCTGTTTTGACAGCTCAGATGATTGAGCAGTCTGGCTTTCAACTTCCTGAGAGGAATAATCAGCTGATGATCCCTCTTTGCTTTGACTGTCATCACCTTCTCCCTGATCTTCGCTGAGATCTTCCAGAAGTTTTCTGATCATTTCATTGATCGCAGCTTGAGGATCTTCAAGATCCTCGTAGTCATCAGGTTCAGGCAACAGCGGCTTGACCTTGACCAGTATCCTGTTAAGAAGATTGCAGCGCTTTCTTCCGTCTGTCTCCCATTTCAGGCTGTCGATCTCCTGCTCACACATATCCATGTATGAATCGATAAGACCTTTTACCTGCTTCTGATCAGCGTCCAGATACTCTGCTTCTTTGAGCGGATATCCGGTTCTTCTGCACAGAAGGATCTGGGAAAAGGCGATCAGCGGTGAAATCTTTCCTTCCAGTACCCCGTCATAGATCTCATCCTCTCTGGGAGCCTGACGGTAAAGCTCTTCCCTTGATCTTGCCAGACCAAGAGTTGCTACACCGTCAAACTTCTCAAAAAGAGCGTTCTCAATATAAACATCCTCCATGATGTTCTGGATGTTCTTCATTTCATAAAGAAACATCTTTTTATAATTCGGATGTTCATCAAGATAACTGATAATCTCATCGACATCGATTCCTTCAACCTGAGGTTTCTCGGGATAGAAGGAAAACTTCGTATCCATCCAGGCATAGATCATGTTCATCATTTCAATGAAATCGGTGAACAGAACATGCCCACACTCGTGTATCACGTGGCCTACGCAGTTTACATATTTCTCCCAGTTGGTGTCGCGGTCTCTGATCAAAGGCCCCAGGGTATTGATCCTTACGGTCAAACCTTCCGTGCAGGCCGTGAAATCAGATTCTTCGTCGCAGATCGCGTCAACATACGGAATCCTGTTTAGGGACTCGCATGCCGAAGTGACAATCGCCTGAAGTATTTCGCTGTAATACGGGCTTGAGAATATCTCATCGCTTGTATAGGAAGAAGAGATCTTCTCGATCTCCCTTCTTATTTGCGCTTTACTAAGTTTCATATGAGACTCCTAGTAGACACTGCTTCCTTTTAGAGAATCCTTCTTGACAAAGAAATTTTCCAAAGCGGCAACAACTTCCGAGAGTACTTCATCATCCTCGGTAGCACTTGGTACGATCGTGTGCATGGCTGCCCTGTAGGGATCCGCAAGGATCTTTGTACCCTGAGCCCAAGCCACGATCTCCCTGACGCCACATGAACCATCGTTAGTGCCGGTCTCTTCCAGAACTTTTCTGATACCCTTCATCGCCTGAATCATCTTGCGGATGATCGGCTCGTCATCAAAACCGGAATCAAGCCTGATCATCTCGATCAGCGATGTGTCTTCCGGAAGAGAAAATCTTCCTTTCAGGGCACATCTTGACTTGACCGCCTGATTGATACGACGGGTACCTTCATAGTCGCTGTTGGCCGTCATCACGATCACACAGTCCCTGTGTCGTTTAACAACTTCACCGTCCGGCAGCTGGATCGTAGCCAGATCGTCAAGTGCCGCATTGATACCGGACAAGACGCCCGGCTTGTTGGCAACGTTGACTTCCTGAAGCTCACACACCCAGCCATATCGGAAAGCCTGAACAAGCGGCGACTCCACCTTGATAAAACCGTTTGAACGGTTGATCAGAGAATAGTATTTCTCCTGGATCGCCCTGGCGCAGTCTTCCTCGCTTGCGTCCGGTTTGCTTTGACCGGTGATCGCAAAATATGAAGCGGCAGGATCAAGCGTTATCTCCGTCGCGCTAGGAAGCGATGACGTGATCGCATCAAGATCTTGCTTTTCACTTTCGGTCGCCGGCAGGATGTTCACATACAGATCGCTCAGAATCGTGTCCGGATTGATCGTAAGAAACGTATATGGCAGATTAAACAGCTGAGCCATAATTGCCGCGGCTGTCGATTTGCCCGAACCGGTTTCTCCCGTCCATAACAGGTTCCTGTACGGTCTAGGCAGACTGCTGCTGGCCTTGATTAATTCGGTTTTGGTCAGAATCTCTCTGCTTGGAACCATCGAGTCCTTATCAGGAACCATGAGCTCCTCTTCTTGACTTAACTGTCTTTCCGGATCAAGTTCATACTTTTCCTTCCAGACAACGACATCATCGAGGATCTTCTTTACAGAAAGTCTGTTTGGAATATCGTCTTCGTTGAGGAAACCGCCTTCGGAAGCCATATGAAGATTGCCCGAAAGGATCGATGAATGACCGTAGATGTTCTTCATGTCAAACTCGGTATCGGTCAACAATGGATACTCGTTGCGATCGATTGCCGCTGTCATAAACGGCAGCGTGTCGTACCTGTCCTTCACGTCAGCATCAAACTTGCACAGCGTATAAAGATCGTTGTCGAGGCAGCGCAGAAACGCCGCTGAACCGTCAAGATCCGAACTATTAATAGATTTGACCAGTGACGAATAGTGTTCATAGATGATCTTAGATACTTCATAGCCGTTGTCGGATGAACTGATCCTGCCATCCCTGAACTTGCCAATAATAAACGCAGCAAGCGCAAACATCAGGCCCGAAGGCGAGTGCTTGGCTGCTGAAGAATAATTGTTAGCCTTGGTGTCTAAGACAAGCTTTGATCTGTTGCCACCGCTGTCGACAACGCAGGCATACATCTTGCCAGCACTGTCGATCTTGAACAG
>JAFWKS010000067.1 GCA_017511325.1 Erysipelotrichaceae bacterium | reverse complement strand
TCCTGGGATTATGTGAAGCACGTTTCCTTCACTGTCTGACAAAGCTCCCATGAAGGTCAGACCCGGAACACTGCATACCGGATTGTTTTCCACATGTTTTCTGATCTCAGCAAGCGTTCTTTTCTGTAGAAGCAGATCGATGTCCAGATTGATGATGTTCACTTCATCAGCTGCAGGATTGCTTCTAGGATTAAACGGCCAGCAGGTAGGCATACTGACAAAATCGCCGCGGCAGTTGCAGCCGAATAAAGGCATCCAGCCTTCTTTAGCATCATCGATCTCAATATAGACCCCTTGGCCATCATCATTTCTTACTCGCCACACCATATCCAGGATGTCAAGATTGAATCCAGCGATCGTTTTCTTTTTATTTACTACGATACTTGTACACATAGCTAAGCTCCCCGTTCTTTCTCATTTTTTGTGATCATTTCATACATTGCGATCGCTATTATCCAGGCACAGATAATCGTGAAGATCCCTGTTTCCGAAACATAGTACATCATATCGTCACCTCTGGTTATGACGCCAAGGATGCTTTGATCGAAATTGTTGTGAGTCGCATGCAGGAAGGCGGCAGGCCACATACTCTTGCTTTTGTAAGCCAGAAGTCCGGCAATGATCCCGATCGGCAGAATGCATAAGATGAACGCCGGGATCCTGTAAAGCAGAGCTGTTTCAGCCATGTATCCGCCAAATATCAACAGCGGCAGATGCCAGCAGCTCCAGAACACGCCTGTGAATAAAAGTGTCTTCTTCAAACCGATCCTTTCAAGGAATGAGGGAACCATAAATCCTCTCCAGCCGATCTCTTCACCGGTTGCGGTAAGAAGATTAGCTAAAGTTCCGATAAACAATACCGGCAGACAGTCACTTAGTATCAGGTTTATCGGAACACCATGATAAGCAAAATCATCAGGATGCATCGTCCAATAGATCATATAAGGGATAAGCAGATATATCAGCGGGATTATAAAGCCAAGCAGAATATAAACAGGTCTGCATCCGTTCAAACCAAGATCCATAAACAGCTTTTTCAAAGAGAACTTTACTTTCTTTTCACGCATTGAAACGATATCTGCGATGATCGCACATAAAGCCGGTGTCCACATCAACAGGATCATCAGATAGCCAATGCTTTTGATAATGAATACAGTCTCAATGATCACAGACAAAATGATTACCAGTATCATATATATTTTTACGGAATTATCAGTCCATCTTCTGTTATTCTCACTCATCATTATCCACCTCGCTTTCGCTGTTTTCTGCATAAAGGCCACAGACGTGCCTTAAATGTTTTTCAATCGTTTTCAAAGCTTCTTTTCTGTATCCGGGTTCTCTGTCAGTTCTTGATACATAGAGAACGACCGGAGCGATGAGTTCCATCGCAATTAAGGAAGGATCATCTTTTTTTAACAGCCCTTTTTTCATCATGCCTTCAACGATCTTTGTATACATCTTCTGCAAGCCAAGTATCTGATGTCTGGTCGTGATATCCGCAAGTCTTTCATTGCGAAACTGTTCCTTGATCAGAAAGATCCTTATCTTTCTGATCATCGGATCACTGATGGTGAAAGATACAGATTTCATCGTTGAAATGATGAAACTTTCAATGCTGTCAGGTATCACAGCGTTTTCAGCACTGCCGAAATTTTCTTCATATCTTGCTTCAGCATTGTCGAGGAGCGTATTGAAAATATCTTCTTTGCCTTTGAAATGCTTGTACAAAGAAGGAGCTTTGATTCCTACTTCAGAACTGATCTCTTCCATGCTGGTACCGTCATAGCCGTTTTTCGCAAACAGGGTCAATGCCGCATCCAGGATCTTTTCTCTTGTTGACATCTGCTTCCTCCTTAGCTAATGATCATTAGCCTAATTTTAGCTTTTGTGTTTTCTTATGTCAAACTGTATTATGTATAATTAGTAAACGTAAAAAAATATTCAAGGAGAACGTATATGAACAAAACCAAGATATCTCTGATCCTGGCTGTACTGCTTATCATATGCGCAGCAGCAGGATGCGCAAAAAAGAAGGAAGAAGAAATTCAACCGGCAGATGATTACAATATCAACTATCTGGTGCTGGTAAACAAGCTGAACCCTCTTCCTGAAGACTGGGAAAAACAGATCAGAACCGAAAGCTTTACCAACAGCGTAGGCATGAATGTTGAAGTCGAAACGAAAGCCTATCAGGCATATCTGCAGCTGAAAGAAGAACTTGAGGCTGAAGGGATCTATATCGATCTTGATTCCGCAAGAAGAAGCATTGAAGAACAGCAGCAGATCATGGATGAATTCACTGAAGAATATGGAGCTGACTATGCAGCTAAGGTCGTCGCCAAGCCAGGCTATTCCGAGCATCATACCGGATTGGCTCTGGATCTATATCTGATCGTTGACGGCAAGGACATCGTTCTTAATGAAGACCTTGTTCAATATCCGCAAATATGGGAGAAGATCCATGAAAAGATGACAAAATACGGATTTATCCTTCATTATATCGAAGGCAAGGAACACATCACCGGCTACGCCTATGAGCCATGGCATCTCAGATATGTCGATGACCCTGTGATCGCAAAAGAGATCATGGATAAAGGGATCACTTTGGAAGGATATCTAAAGGAAGTTAACGAGACTGAACCCGTTATCGATCTGGGAACTTCAGCTGTCTACAGTGAAGATGAATTAAGGGAAATGGCCATCCTGATCAAATGTTCGTTCGCCGCATGGAAAGATTGTGAACTTCACGCTGTAAGATATGCCGGGGATGAAGCAGTAAATGAAGAGAATCTGAAATGGATCAATTCAATCGATGGTGCTGAAAGATTCGTGAAAGTCGCAGAATTCACTATGGATTTCCATTCACCTAAAAACAACGATAATTCAACACTGGAAAAGGATCAGGAATATACCGATTATCAGTGGTGGCTCGGCTGCGATGATGAAGGAAGCTGGGAGATCGTAAGCTCCGGATATTAAAGAATAGTAAATATATATTCACGATAGTATATAGTATAAGGGAAGTGCATATAGCGCTTCCTTTTTATTTGATCATTCTTTAAAAGCTTCAGTCTGTAAAATAATAAAAAAATCATCCTCTAGAAGATGATCTGAATTTGAGATATGGTCCGGGCTAAGGGACTCGAACCCCCACGGTCGCCCACTAGATTCTAAGTCTAGCGCGTCTACCAGTTCCGCCAAGCCCGGAATGCTAATTAATAATAATATAAATAACTAGAAAAAGCAAACCAATACCTATATAATAAGTAGGTATGATTTTAACAGTAGATTTAGGAAACACCAGTACCAAACTGGGATTATTTGAAGGAGATACACTGAAATCTTTCGCATGTATAGATGGGATCAGCGACAATCATCGTTCGCTGTTCTTGTCTTTCATATATAAGGCAAACCTCAGAGAAGATGCGATCGACAAAGCTATCCTCTCTTGCGTTGTTCCACGCGTATATGATGATGCATTCGATGCATTAGCTTCTATCGTTGGCGAAAAGAACCTCATCGATATCAATCCGCACCGTTACTATGGTATCAAACTTGTAATGCCTAACCACGAAGATACCGGTGATGATCTGATCGCCATGTGTTCATATGCCTATAACCTCTATCATCGCGAATGCCTTATCGTCTCTATGGGCACGGCTACAGTCATCTGTCATGTTACAGCCGATGGCGAATTCAAACACTGCATTATTGCCCCAGGTTTCTCCAAGGTTTCTGAAACTCTTTGGAAGAATGCAGCACAGCTGCCTGAATTCTCCATGAAACATGTCGATACATTCTTAGCTGATAACACGATCGATGCCATGAATGTCGGCATTTATCAGGGTTATATAGGCATGTTGAAGTATTTGATTTACGGCATCAGTAAAGAGATCGGAAAGAAGGACATGTACATCATCGGCTGCGGCGGCTTGGGCAAGCTTGTTGCACCTTACGTCGGCGTATTCAATGAATATGATCCTGACTTCGTCACTAAAGGCTTGAATTATATTGCCCAAAGGTATTCAAATGATTAGGATCATCCTTGCATCAAAATCTCCAAGAAGAAAAGAACTTCTGGAAATGCTGAAGATCCCTTTCGAGATCATCGTTTCCGATATCGATGAAGCCATTGATTATGATAACGATCTCATAAAAGAGATCGAAAAACTTTCTTTGCAGAAGGCACAAGCTGTTTTCAAGGATCACAGTGATGCCTTAGTCATCGGAGCCGATACGATAGTCAAGATCGGCAATGATGTATTAGGCAAGCCAAAAACGCTTCTAGAAGCAAAGAAAATGCTTGAAGAACTTTCCGGCAATACCCATGAAGTAGTGACAGGCGTAACCATCCTGTACCAGGGCAAAGCTGAAACATTCTCTTCGGTTGCGGAAGTTACTTTCTATCCGCTAAATGAAAAAGAGATCGATGAATACATAGCTACAAATGAGCCTATGGACAAAGCCGGATCTTATGCGATCCAGGGCGATGCCGCTAAATTCATCAGGTCCATAAACGGTGATTATTATACGATTGTTGGATTACCTGTCGCAGAACTCTATCATCGTTTGAAAAAATATAGTATCATGTAGATACAGGCCGACATAGTATAGTGGTAATACGCATCCATGGTAAGGATGAATCCCGTGTTCAATTCACGGTGTCGGCACCATCTGTAAAATAAACCTCGAGCGAGGTTTTTCTTTTTTGCTGAAAGATCATTAGAATATTTGCTTTCTTCTGGTGTTATCTTTTTTTTGAAAAACATGCGCTATAATAGTTCTGTTATGAAAACAAAGGATTCAAAAAGCCTTATTTCTTCTCTTATCACCCTCTTACTGATAGGTTTTTTATGTGGTTGTTCTGATGCCCCAAAAAAAGAAGAAGTGATTCCTATAAAGATCCTGCTGCTTCCGAAATTTGAAATAGGAGAAATAACGGGCGATGTGCCT
>JAFWKS010000066.1 GCA_017511325.1 Erysipelotrichaceae bacterium | reverse complement strand
TGCATAATCACCGCCCAGTTTCATAGGAAAACGTCCAAGTATGGCAGGAATGTCATTGGGATCAAAACTGAAAAACATAATTCTGCCTTTACGGGCATCATCCGGGATGCAGACAGCCGGATAAAACAGGATCAGCCTCTCTATCACTCTGTTTCCAAGCTCAGCTGCCAGTAATCCGGAAACAAATCCGCCCTGACTACAACCGAGCAATGTAATGCTTGTCGGAGAAAACTGCTCTTTTACTCCTTTGACCACTGCCAAAAGATCTTCTTTTTCACTGAAAACCGTCATATTCTGACTGTCTCCGTCACTTTTGCTGATGATCCCGCCGCCGCAGAAATCAAAAGTGATTGCGAGGTATCCCATTTCTGCCAGCAGCCTTGCATACTTGTAACACATCCGCTCATTTGCCATAAAACCATGGCACAGGATCACAGCATCCTGGGGATGGTCTTTTTCACCAAACACATGGCCGCGTATGATCAGATTATCCCGATTGAATTCAATTTTCTTCATCTCAGATCCAGCGTTATATGCTTTGTTTTCATCTTTCTGTTTTCATTGTAACAAAAAGGGTTCAGATAATAAATCCGAAACCTTTGTTAGAACGAAATGTGTTCGCCATTTTATACATTGTCAATCAGATTCAAGTAAACTCAGTCAACCGGAAAAAAAGACCCTCACCTGGAGATCCTTTAGTCCTACTCCCATTTGATGGAAAGTTTCTTATTCTCCTTCATGCATTCCACAAGATACAGGTTCATCAGCGTCTGATAAGGAATGCCGGAAGCAGAGGACTGTTTCTTGAAATAGTCTATGACATCGGTATCGATATTGATCGTTACCTGCTTCTTCAGTTTCTTTGCATAGGGATTCTTGATACCCTTACTGAAATCATATTCTTCTCTCATGTCATTCCCCTTTTCTTTCATAGTATTGTCTTTCTTCGTTTTTCGTTGCCTTCCTTGCAGATATGATCCGGATAATGGTTTCCGATTGCCTTAAACAATGGACGACCGTAAGAAGATTTGCTTTCCTGCTGGTTCCCAAAAGAATAAATCTTTCTTCATATTCGGAATGATCCGGATCTCTGATCAGAATACCGTCTTCATCTAGGAATACGGTCGCTGCTTCCTCAAACGAAACACTGTGCTTCTTCTGATTGGATCTGTTCTTATCGGGATCCCATTCAAAGCTCAGATCCTCTTCATCTTTTATACTCATATTATAATTATCTCCTAATTATTATTCAATATCTGATACATTATCGTCTTTCATCAGATTCATCATCATTTGTGATATATCCTCATCGATCTGATCAAAATGATCTTCAAAAGAAACGGCCAGATCCCTTCTGTAGTTGGGCTGTCCTGTCAAAGAAATCCGGATATGATTTCTGGATACTTTGGCGGCGTCTTCCAGCAATTGTCTTGGGTAAGGCTTAAGATGATAATGCTCGGCAATGATATCGACCCACCCCTTGGGAATGGACCTTCTTCCGGTCTCAACAGATGAAAGAAAACTCTTTGTCACTCCAAGGACTTCAGCCATGTCTTTCTGGCTCTGATGCCTTCTGGTCCTTAAAACTCTCATCTCTTCTCCAAATCTTGTATACCCCACTTCTCTCCTTTCTGGAGCTTTGCATAAAAGAAAAAGCTCCGATACTTTATGTGATTTCTCAGAGCTTTTGGTGTCCTTATCTTTTAATTACTGTCTTTTCTTTTAAGGCATCTGAATTGATTTCCTTCTAGCATATCAGGACCGATTCTATAACAGCTTTAGAAATGCCGTTTGTTAATCTACGCTTTGACATACGTTTTAATACGATCAAAGTCGGCATGAGAAAAACGCATTTAAAAACTTGGTATAACATAGATACCAAGTTTTAAAACTATTAGCTTATATCTTTACTATAAGGTTTTTATATTGTTATATCTTCACCATTAGAAGCAATCAGCTTTTTATAATAGTAGAACGACTGCTTACGATATCTCTTTAGCGTTCCTTCTCCCGCGTCATTGCGATCAACATAAATAAAACCATAACGTTTTGACATTTGACCAGAACCATTCGATACCAAGTCGATCGGTCCCCACCAGGCATAGCCAAACAACTCAACGCCGTTACGAATCGCCTTTTTCATCGCCTCAACGTGCTTAGCAAGGTAGTCCATACGATACGTATCATTAACTGTACCATCGACCAGCTCTTCCTTTAAGCCCAAACCGTTCTCTGCAACAAAAATCGGCTTCTGATAACGATCATATAGATCAACCAACGCCAGATATAATCCATCCGGATCGATCGACCAGCCGGAAGGTGTCAGTTCAAGATAAGGATTGGTCTTACCGGTATTGACGATATTCGAATCACCTCTGTAGGA
>JAFWKS010000065.1 GCA_017511325.1 Erysipelotrichaceae bacterium | reverse complement strand
TCTGTTTCTTCCTGTAAATGATCAAAAATACTATCCCAATGATCGCAAGAACTATTCCGATCATCAAAAAAACAACCGACGAATGTTGAAGTCTATAATATAGACTTGATGATCCATCCTGTGTTCTGTAATACATGAAGATATTCAATCCAGAATAAGCCAAGGACAAAAAAGCAAAAACAAATGATGCGATAGAAATAACCAGTATTGTCTTTTTCATAATTCAGCCTTTCTTTTTATCAATTAGAACATTTGAATTTTTATAAACATAAATATCTTATGATTTTTTTCAGATCCCCTATATTTAATGAAGGGATTTTGAGCATTATAATCCTTAATCAGTAAAGTCACAATCGTTTCCCCATTTCGATCCTCATGTTGTTTTCTTCCGGATCGGAGTTTGAATACGCAAACCGATCAAAACCTATGATCTCGAATCCATTCTTCTTATAAAATGCGATCGCTTTAGAATTATAGCTCTGTGTTTCTAAAACAATCATTCTTGAACCGCTTTGCAAAGCATTCACCATCATCGCATCAAGAAGTCTTGTCCCTATACCAATTCCTCGCAAGGCGGAATCGAAAATACAAATATTGGTGATCCTGAACCTGTTATTCCATTTCTCATGGAATCCTTCAATATAGCCGATCAGTTTGTTGTCTTCAAAAGCACCGTAAGCTACTGGATCTTCAAGCCATTCAGATAGCATTTCATCTTCTAGATATTTCACGATTTCTTTTTCAGAATCGATCCATTTAATGTCAAAACCTTCACCTTGTGGTCTGATAGAAAGATAGCGATCAGAGTGTATCTCAGCACTATATCTATGTCTTTTATAAACGTTATAATCGAGTTCCTTTACAAACATAAGATACTAGATCCTACTTTTTTCGATATAAACAGCAGATATTTTCAACATGCGTAGTATACGGAAACATATCAACAGGCTGGATCTCACTTATATTATATTGATCTTTAAGCAGCAATAGATCCCTGTTTAATGTTGCCGGATTGCATGAGACATAGATTATCTTTTTAATGTTTGATTCAATAAATGAATCAATAAGCTCTTTAGAGATACCTTTTCTTGGCGGATCTACGACAACAAGATCTTTCCCTTTGATATACGTATCCATCTTCCTGGATGCATCCGCACAAATAAAAGAAACATTATTCATATTGTTAAGTTTCGCATTGTCTTTTGCATTCTCGATCGCCTTCTCTACGATCTCTACACCCAAGACTTCTTTTGCGTATCTTGCAAGATACAAAGAGATAGTTCCGATCCCGCAATATAGATCCAATATTGATTCATTCCCCTTTAGATCAGCCAGTTCTTTTATCTGTGCATAAAGCTTAAGCATCATATCGTAATTGACCTGATAGAAGGATTTTAAAGCAATCTTAACTTTTATTCCATCGTAGATGTCAAAAATATGGTCTCTGCCATAAAGAACTTTTTCTTTTTCGCCTAGGATCACGTTTGTTTCCTTGTTGTTCAGATTGAGGATTATTGATTTAATTTCAGGATATTTATCAGTGATCGTTTTGTTTATATCCTTAAGATCGATATTAAAATCATTTACGATATATCCCAGCATTATCTCATCTGTTCCCTTGGCATGTTTGATAAGGATATGACGGATAGATTTATCCAGTGTGCTGCAAAACAGAAGATGCTTAAGGTCTTTTATGATCTCATTTGCCTTGATGGATTCGATAAGACAGTCATCAAATTCGACGATATCATTGGAGAATTTTCGATAAAAGCCCATTTTGCCTTCTCTAACAGGGATCTGGACTT
>JAFWKS010000064.1 GCA_017511325.1 Erysipelotrichaceae bacterium | reverse complement strand
TTTCTTTGCGGGATTTAACAGAACGGTCGAACTCTATGAAGAAGATCTCAAAAAACTCAAAGAGCGCAAGAAGGGTCTTGAGGAAGAAGTCCTTAAAAAGGATGATACATTCGAAAAAGTCAATGAACTGAAGATAAATCTTAATAACATCAATGAAAGGCTGGGTTTAACAGATGAATAACACACTATTAACAAACATTCCATCCATGTCGATCGGCAAGGCTGCCGAGGTCTTGAGCAACGCCTTTATCTCGATCATCAATAAAGGTCTTCCGGTCACGACCGTTCCTTCGATAATGTTGTGGGGTGCACCGGGCGTCGGCAAATCCCAGGGCGTCAGACAGGTGGCAGAAAAGATCGAAAAAGAGACAAAGAAGAAAGTTAACGTCACCGATGTCAGACTGCTTCTTTTCAATCCGATCGATCTAAGAGGCATTCCTACGGCAAACGAGGACAGAACGCTGGCTGTCTGGTTAAGACCGCAGATCTTCGATATGGATAAAAGTGATGATGTGATCAACATCCTTTTCCTGGACGAGATAAGCGCAGCACCTCAATCCGTACAGGCGGCAGCCTATCAGATCACACTGGACAGGACGGTTGGCGAGCATAAGCTTCCCGATAACTGTATCGTCATCGCCGCAGGTAACAGAGTAACGGACAAGTCCGTTGCCTACAAGATGCCTAAGGCTCTGGCCAATAGACTGCTTCATTTTGATATACAGCCTAACTTTGATTCGTGGAGAGCGTGGGCAGTGGAAAGAGGCATCAGCGACAAGATCATCGGCTTCATCTCTTTCAAGCGCAGCAAGCTCATGGACTTTGATCCGACAACAGATGATCTGGCTTTTGCGACACCGCGTTCCTGGGAGCTTGTCAGCAACATCCTCAACAACATCGATGACAAGGAAGATAACCTCATCGATCTGATCGGCGGTATTGTCGGCATCGGTACGGCTGTAGAATTAAGAACGTGGTTCAGAGTCTATCAGAACCTTCCGGACATCGAAGCGATCTTCAAGGGCACCTGCAAGAACGTACCGAAGAGCACCGATTCCCTCTATGCCCTGAGCTCCTCAATGGTCGCCTACGTCAGGGAGCACAAGGATGACATGAAGGCCATCATCAATTCGATCAACTATTGCCAGAAAATGCCGGTGGAGTATTCCGTGCTTACATTAAAGGATTATCTGTACATCGATGATGATCTCAAGATCAGACTTCTCAAGACTCCCGAATATGCCAGATGGCTCAACGAAAAAGGAGCGATAATAAATGCCATTGCCTAAGGATGAAGAAAGAAAGTATGTAAGAAGGCTTCTTGAATCAAGGCTCAGAATCCTGTGCAATCAGGGCTTTTACGGCTCGCTTTTGATGCACATGAACTTTGCCCTGGATGAAGACATAAGAAACGTCGCAGCGGATCGAAGAAAGATCTATTTCAATCCCGAGTTTCTTGATGAGATAAACAACAGGGAGCTTGATTTCATCATGATCCATCAGGTCCTTCATCTGTCTTTACGTCATGCCTCAAGAAGCAGATCCTTTGAAAACAGGGCAGTCTTTGATGAGGCGGCCGACATCATCGTCAATTCCAACATCCTCAAATCCTTCAACATGTCAAAGGAATCCATTACTTTAAGCGGCGAAGTCCAGGGCCACCAGGCACCTGATGAAACGGAAGGATACG
>JAFWKS010000063.1 GCA_017511325.1 Erysipelotrichaceae bacterium | reverse complement strand
GGTATCTTTGCCCAGGATGCAGCGAGTTATTTCAACAAGTGCGGTGTAGCTCTAAGAAGCGGAACGCACTGTGCCAAACTAATACATAATATAATAAATGTCACCGAAACCATCAGAGCGACTTTCAATGTGTATAATACGACTGAAGAGATCGACAGGTTCGTGGAAATAGTCAAGGATACGACGATCGAGAAATGTGTGGATAGTATATTATGATGGACAGAGAATTCAAAAGGATCATTTTGCTTGATCATTACAATAACCCTAATAATAAACAGCTGATCGAAGACAAGCGCTACAAGAGCGTTCATAATGCGTCAGAATCATGTATTGATGATATAACTGTATACATGCTGGCAGAAGACGGTGTGATAAAGGATCTGCAGTTTTCCGGTATCGGCTGCACCATTTCGACTGCTTCGACCGATATCATGTGTGATCTGCTCAAAAACAAGACCTTTGAAGAAGCAAAGAAGATACTTGAAAACTACACCAACATGGTGAGCGATAAACCTTTTGATGAAGAAGTGTTGGAAGAAGCGAATGCTTTTGATACGCTCTACCAGCAGGCCAACCGCATCAAATGCGGTACGATCGGCATACACGCAATTGAGGAATTGATCGATGAATACACAAAATAAGGATATACTTGATTCACAAGACGATTATAAATATGATTTCAAGGATCGAGACGTCACGATCTTTAATACAGGAAAGGGACTTTCAGAAGATGTAATCAGAGCGATCTCGGCTGCCAAGAACGAACCGGATTGGATGCTGGAGATCAGACTTAAAGCTTATCACAAGTTCCTGGAATTTCCTTTACCGTCTTTTGGGCCAGATCTTTCAGAGATCGATTTTAACGATTTTACATACTACAAGAAGCCAAGTGAAAAGGTCGAAAAGGACTGGAATGATGTTCCCGAGACCATCAAGAACACTTTTGAAAAACTGAAGATCCCTGAATCCGAACAGAAGTTTCTGGCGGGCGTTTCTACTCAGTATGAATCAGAGGTCGTCTACCACAACATGCTGGAAGAAGTCGAAGAGAAGGGTGTCATCTTCTATGATACTGACACGGCTTTAAAGAAATGTCCTGAACTGTTTAAAGAGTATTTTGGCAAGGTCGTTTCCTATGCCGACAACAAGTTTGCGGCACTTAATACTGCTGTCTGGTCAGGAGGGTCTTTCATCTATGTCCCGCCTGGAGTAAAACTTGAAAAACCTTTACAGTCATATTTCAGGATCAATTCTGATCAGCTTGGTCAGTTTGAAAGGACGCTGATAATCGTCGATGAAGGTGCTGACCTGCACTACGTTGAAGGCTGTACGGCTCCAAAGTATTCAAATGATTCCTTGCATGCGGCAGTAGTAGAGATATTTGTCAAGGAAAACGGAAAATGCCGTTATTCGACAGTTCAGAACTGGTCTGCAAATATCCTGAATCTTGTCACCAAGAGGGCTTATGTAGAGAAAAACGCGATCATGGAATGGATCGATGGCAATATCGGTTCCCATCTGAATATGAAATACCCGGCTTGTATCCTGGCCGGAGAATACGCCAAAGGTGTATGCATATCCATTGCTGTCGGTTCAAACAGACAGTTCCAGGATGCCGGTGCCAAGATGATCCATCTTGCTCCGCACACTTCTTCAACGATCATCTCCAAGTCTTTAGCCAGAACCGGGGGCAAAGTCAATTATCGGGGCTTAGTCTCCATGTCGAATAAAGCCAATTATTCCAAGGCTAAAGTTGAATGCGATACATTGCTTCTGGATGATATATCTTCTTCGGATACGATCCCGATCAATATCATCTCCAATAACACTTCGACGATCGAACATGAAGCCACAGTTTCAAAGATCTCTGAGGAACAGCTCTTCTATCTGATGTCGCGCGGTTTGAGTGAACAGGAGGCTACACAGATGATCATTCTGGGCTTCATCGAACCGTTCACCAGAGAACTGCCGATGGAATATGCCGTAGAACTAAATCAGTTGCTTAAGATAAATATGGAAGTAGCTATAGGATAGCTCCTTTAAACTGTATAATGTTGTTATGTATCTGATCGAAGCTTTTGTCACAAATGCCTCATTAAACGTCAATAAGCCTTTTACTTATTATTTTGATCGTGACATTGAAAAATACTGCAGGATCAAGGTCATCTTCAACAGGAAGCCTAATGTGGCATTGGTTGTGAATTCATATCATACCGATAAGACGATCTTAGAGCTCAATGAAGAAAACGGCTATAAACTGATGCCGGTTTTGGAAGTGATCGATGAAAAGCCGGTCATTTCCGATGAACTGTACGATCTGGCTTTGTGGATGTCCAAGACGACGATCTCACCGCTCGTATCATGTCTTAATTCAATGCTTCCGAAAACGTTCAAGACGACGCTCAATATAAGAAACATCAGATATGTTACAAAAATTGTGAAAAATACAGGTGATTTTAAACTCACCGCCCGACAAAAGGAAGTATATG
>JAFWKS010000062.1 GCA_017511325.1 Erysipelotrichaceae bacterium | reverse complement strand
GAGGGACTTGATGATCTGACCGAAGGCCAGTGTGACAATAGCCAGATAGTCTCCTGAAAGTTTGAGTACCGGAACGGAAATAATAAAGCCGAAGATCCCGGATACGATGCTGCCGCATGCTACAGAAACAATCAGTCTCAGGATATCGTTTGGAATGCTTTGAGCGGTAAGTCCGGAAACGATGACAGCCGAGAAAGCACCGATCGCCATAAAGCCGGCGTGGCCCAAAGACAGCTCTCCGGATATGCCGACGACAAGATTCAATGACAGTGCCAGAATGATGTAGCAGCATGTCGGAACAAGCAAGCTCTTGAAAAGACGGCTCATGCCGACAGTGTTCATGATAACTTCGATAAGGATGTACGCAGTGATGACCATCAGGAAGCTGATGGTTCTGCTGCGGTTCTTTTTTGAAAACAGATTAGCGAAAATGTTCTTCATATTACACCTTCACATTCTCTTTCTTGCCTAACAGACCAGTCGGTTTGATTAATAAGACAACGATCAGGACCGTAAAGACGATCGCATCAGAAAGCTGTGTAGAGATATAGGCTTTGGTAAGATTCTCGATTATGCCTAAAAGGATCCCGCCCAGCAGTGCTCCCGGAACGGATCCGATACCGCCGAAAACTGCAGCGGTAAATGCCTTGATACCAGGCATTGAGCCAAGGGTTGGCGATAAAGACGGATAGGTCGAACAAAGCAGAACTGCCGCAACTGCAGCAAGCCCGGAACCTATCGCAAAAGTGATGGATATAGTCGTATTGAGATTGATACCCATCAGCTGAGCTGCGCCTTTATCTTCAGCACACGCTCTCATCGCTTTACCGATCTTTGTTTTATTAATGAATGTCGTTAAACCGACCATGATGATGATACATGTCACGATCGTGATGATAGTCAGATATGAAATGGTAAGCTGACCGTTAAACAGCTTTAATGACCCTTCTGTCAGCATCGTCGGGAAGATCTTGGTATCTGAACCAAACATCAGTTGTGCTGCATTCTGCAAGAAATAGCTGACGCCGATCGCTGTGATCAAAACAGAAAGAGAACTGGCTGCTCTTAAAGGCTTGTAGGCCAGTCTTTCAATGATGACGCCAAGGATCGTTGAGAAGATGATCGAGAGGATGATACACAGATATCCTGGAAGACCAAACTTGGAGAACGCATAAAAAGCAACATAGCCGCCGGCCATGATGATATCCCCGTGTGCGAAGTTGAGCATCTTGGCGATACCGTAGACCATCGTATAACCTAAGGCGATGATCGCATAGACGCTGCCAAGTGCAAGCCCTGAAATCAGATAAGTCAAAAATGTCATAATATACCTTTGATAAAAATATTATAGATGAAGGTTGCTGAAAAAACAGCAACCTTCATTCAGCAATTATTAATTAGTCTGCAGAAACGTAAACACCGTTGGTAATAACAACAGCCTTAGGTGCCTTTGAAACTTCACCGTTTTCAGCCCAGGTCATGTTTTCACCGGTAACACCGTTGAATGTCATAGAAGTGAACTGAGCAGCCAGATCTGCACATAAACCGTTGGTTGCATAGCCTTCCTTGTAGCCGATGTTCTCTAAAGCCTGCTTGATTGCGTAAACGCAGTCGTAAGCATCAGCTGCGAACTGGTTAGGAACGTCACCATATTTTTCCTGGAAAGCCTTAACGAAATGAACAGTAGCTTCATCAGATGCATCAGCTGCAAATGGTGTCAACAGGTAAAGACCTTCAGCAAGAGAAGTATCGAAACCTTCAAGAGTAAGGATACCATCCATGCCATCAACACCGAAGAATACTGGAGCATAGTCCATATCCTTAGCCTGCTTTAAGATTAAAGAAGCTGGCTGATAGTAGATCGGTAAGAAAACCAGATCAGCGCCTGCGTCTTTAGCAGCAGTAAGCTGAGTAGAGAAGTCTGTAGATGAATCATCAGTGAAAGCACCGTCTTTGTAGACGACGTTCAGATTCTTTGCAGCAGCTTCAGCAACGAATTTCTCGTAAACACCTGCGGAATAAACGTCATCAGACTTGTAGATGATGGCGATCTTCTTGTCAGAGAGGTTTGCAGCCATGTAGTCAGCAGAAGCAACACCCTGGTTAGGATCTGTGAAACACATCTGGAAGTTGCCAGGATAATTCTTAGAATCAGTATAAACCAAAGCAGTAGATGATCCGGAAGGTGTAATCGCGAAGATACCATCTTCATCATAGTTTGCAGCTACAGCAGCACCTGAGCCTGAAGTAACTGTAAACAGAGATACCTGCATACCCCAGTCAAACAGTGTAGAGTAAGCTGAAACAGCTTTTTCACCGTCAGCTTCATCGTCTTCCATTCTGAAATCAAATTTGATCTTGGAATCAGAAGCGTTGATCTCATCAACTGCGAGCTGAGCAGCATTTCTTACAGCTTCACCATAGACTTTGGCATCGCCGCTCAATGGGCCTGAACCACCGAGTTTGACAGTAACAGTACCGTCGCCAGCAGGCTCGTCACTGCCACCGTTTCCTGAACCGCCATTTGAGCAGCCCGCTAAGGTCAGCACACACAGCATAGCCAGAAGAACAACTAATAATTTTTTCATAACAATTTCTTCCTTTCAATAATTTATAGAAACAGCGTCAGCTGTTGCTATCAAAATAAAAGATGAGCTCATTGATAATAGCAAGCTCATCTTAACTTCAAAATATCAGCCTGTTATTATCTTTCAGCACGCATTCATAATAATAATGCCACGTAGTCCTAACACGTCGATAATAACAAGCAATTCTTC
>JAFWKS010000061.1 GCA_017511325.1 Erysipelotrichaceae bacterium | reverse complement strand
GATGGTGATATCACGCCGTCTGACTATTTCAAGGAAAAGAATCCTCAGGCAAAGAAGTTCAAGCTGAAGACAGAACGCAAGGAATGGAGCTCAATAATGGTGTTGAACACTATCCGTCAGGAAATGTACTACGGTGCCGTTGTCCAGCACAAAAGACAGCGCATTACCGTTGGGAGCAAACACACTGCCGTTGTTCCTAAAGAGGAGCAGTTCATAGTTGAGAATCAGCATGAAGGAATTGTCACAAAGGAAGAATGGACAGCTGCACAGGCTGCGATACGCCCAATCAGGAAAAGGACAACCTATAACAAAAGAGATTATCCGCTGAGAGGAGTTGCCAGATGTGCCTGCTGCCATAGAATGATCCAGTACTTCGGGAAGGTCAAAAGGCCGTACTTTACCTGTGAAGTGACAAAACACGATGCCAACAGCAAATGCTTTCACGGAAAGGTATTTGAGGATGAACTCAATGAGATGGTCTGGCAGTCGCTTCAAAGTATGTTCTCTCTGTCAGATGATCTGTCCGGAAAGCTGAACCGGCAGAAAAAGCTGCTCGGTAATGAAGCAGAATCGATCAAGTCGGATCTCGAAAAGCTGCAGAAAGAACTGAAACGC
The DNA here is from genome assembly GCA_017511325.1 of Erysipelotrichaceae bacterium. Next base: position 2,760 of record JAFWKS010000061.1, on the reverse strand, counting down.
ATTGAGTCAGACAAGTATTCCAACATGGACAAATATATGTCCGGGGACCTTTCTAAAGAGAAGTTCCTGGCTAAGAAGCAAAAGTTGGATGAAGCGTCATCTGCTCTCGCTGCTGAGATTACAGAACTTGGGAACAAGTTGGAAGTAATAAGGACCTCTGAAGATCCTCAGACCGAAAAATTGGTCGGCGAGATGAAGAAATATTCCAAAGAATCTCAACTGACAAGTGGTATGATGCAAACATTTATAGAATCTGTTGAGATAACAGATGACCATCATGCACAGATCATATGGAAGTTCTCCGACATCTTTAAACGGTTCATGGAAGAACACTAAAATTGAACACCTATCAGAAAAGAGCTCCAGATTGCAGAATCCGGAGCTTTTCTTCTGAAAAAGTTCAATATTTTTTTAGTCCTTACTTGACATACGCTGATGAAGTCGATGCCTTTCCGCTTAAAGGTGACCAGACTTTAATGAACATCTCTCTTAATTCATGTAAGGGCAGGATCCTTTTTTCAACTGCTACGATCGACAAATGGCTCTTAAATGCGATAAATAGCCGTGATTACAGTAAGGTTGAAGTCTATACAAGGCCTTCTGGCAATCCACTGAGTATTCCTTTGATCTGTTTTATGAACAAGTATCTGGGCTTTATCGGATTATATCTGATTATGAAAAAGATGAACCGTCAGTGTCTGATCTTCGTGCCGTCAAAAAATCTGTGTCGTATGATGTGGAAGATATTTTCAAAGATTTTTACCTGCACCTATGTCTATGCGGATCTTGAAGAAAGGAACCGCAACATCCTCAGTTTCAGAAACAAGGAAAAACAGTTCTGTTTTTCAACGACAGTTCTGGAAAGAGGAATAACGATAAGAGGGATCTCGGTGATCATTTACGACTACGATAACGTCTTTGATCAAAGCAATCTCATTCAGATGCTGGGAAGAGTCAACAGAGGTATCGGAGACAATGAAGGAAAGACTTATTTATTCACAGACATGTATTCAAGAAAGCTGTCTGAGACCCTGGCTTATCTTAAGAAAGCGAACAGTTATCTATGAAGTGCCTGTATTGTGACAAGACGATCGATAAGATCAGCTTTAAGAGCTTGTTTCTAAAGGAGGATGGCCTTTGTCCATCGTGCAGAGGCAAGCTCGTGCTTAAAAGAAGGATGATCAAAGTTCAGGAGATGGAGGTAGAGACCTTTTATGACTATGACGGGATGTTCAGAAGTCTTCTGCTTCAATATAAAGAATGCCTTGATGAAGCTTTAAAAGATGTTTTTCTCTATGAGATAGCCGATTATATCAATCTGCGCTATATGGGCTATAAGATCTGTTTTATACCCAGCAGCAGGAAAAAACTGGAATTCAGGGGCTTCGAACATCTGAAACTGATGTTTGAGGAAGTCAAGCTGAAAAGGATCGAAGGGCTTAAGATGAAAGATGAACTTTGTCAGGAAGGAATGGACCTGAAAGAAAGAATGAGAATGCTGGATAACTTTGTTTACGATGGAAAACAAGGGGAAAAAATACTGTTGGCAGATGATGTTTTAACAAGCGGTTCAACCCTGCTTGGTGCTTACAGAACTTTGAATTTCTGTACCAAAACAGTAAAAGTGTTAACTGTAGCTTACAAAAACAACTTGTTTCTTTAATCGTAAATTGTGTTAAAATTATTTATAAAGGAGAATAACGAGGAATGTTAGGCAAAGTTAAAAGATTCAACAAGGTTAAGGGATTTGGCTTCATTACAGCAGATGATGGTCGTGATGTCTTTTTCCATTATTCTCAATTAATCATGGATGGCTACAAAACCATAAGTGAGGGGGCAACAGTTGAATTTGATCTAGTTGAAGGTGAACGTGGTCTCCAAGCTCATAATATAAAAGAGATTCAAGGATAACCGTCAATGAAAAAAAGTTGGTCAGCAGACCAATTTTTTTGTACCAGGCACCTTAATGATTGATCAACATCCTTTATCATCTAATAACAATAAGCGGCATTATCGTGCCTGATATTGCCAATAAGGAATAATCGATAGTACGTATGATATAATTTTCTAATGGACGAGGAGGTATGAAATGGGATTTTTAGATAGATTATTCAATAATGACAAGAAGATCCTTGACGAAGTCGAAAAAGCTGTCAGACCAGTAGAAGCTCTCAAAGATGAGATGGCTGCCTTAAGTGATGAACAGCTTAAAAATAAAACTGCAGAATTCAAAGAAAGACTTTCAAACGGTGAAACACTTGATGACATCATGGTGGAAGCTTTTGCGGTCGCCAGAGAAGCGGCAAAACGTGTGATCGGAGAATTTCCGTTCTTCTGTCAGCTCGAAGGCGCATATGTCATGCACCGCGGCGATATCGCTGAGATGAAGACCGGCGAAGGCAAGACCCTTACTTCAGTCATGGCTGTTTATCTGAATGCGCTTGAAGGCAAGGGCGTTCACGTCGTCACAGTCAACGAATATCTGGCTCAAAGAGACTCGGAATGGATGGGTGCCATCCACAGATTCTTAGGTTTGACAGTCGGATTGAATCTGAGAGCTTTGACCCCGGCTCAGAAAAGAGCTGCCTATGAATGCGATATAACCTATACAACTAACTCGGAAGTAGGTTTTGACTATCTGCGTGACAACATGGTCACAAGAGTCGAAGACCGCGTATTGAGGGATCTGCATTTTGCTTTGGTCGATGAGGTCGACTCGATCCTGATCGATGAATCAAGGACTCCGCTGATCATTTCCGG
>JAFWKS010000002.1 GCA_017511325.1 Erysipelotrichaceae bacterium | reverse complement strand
AGGATCTTGTCATCGATCCTGAATGTGAATTGTCCCACCTTTTTCTCTTTCTTGTTTATATCCTTGGGATTGAAGGTATCCTGAAGGAGGATATTCAGATTATCGATGCCCCAGTTTCCTTTATACATCGGCGAAAGTACCTGAATGTCATTGATGCTAAAGCCTTCAGCTATATCCTGTTTGATCAAAGAGATAAGATCGAAGTTGTTTTCATAGATACTGTAAAAACTGATATCTTTGTGATAGCGTTCAAGATCGACATCATTGTTTATGATGTCATTAGCTAAACTTATGATCTCGCTTCCTTCAGCCTGACGGTGATTGACTTTCAATTCGGTAACGGTAAACATATTCGAAAGAAGCAGGTCGCTTAGCAGTTCTCCAGGTCTGATGGATGGAAGCTGGTTGTTGTCACCGATTATGCATAGTTTCTTGACTCTCGATCCAGCTTTAAGCAATGAAGCAAAAAGCGAATTATCGACCATCGAGAATTCATCGATGATCAGGCAATCATAAAGTATCGGATTGTCGATATCATAGGCAAACAGATTGGATTCTTTATTCCATTTGAGCAATGAATGGATCGTTTTTGATTCTACTTCGCAGATCTCATTGATACGTTTGGCTGCTCTGCCGGTCGGTGCAACGACTATCAGATTGGAAAACGGAAAATACTGTTTAAAGATCTCGACCATGCCTCGAACGATCGTCGTCTTTCCGGTACCGGGACCTCCTACGATAAAAGAGATGCCGTTATTGAAGAAATCCCTGATCGCCTTTTTCTGCACATCATCATAAACGATATGCAGATTGTTTTGACAGTTTTCGACCCCTTCTTCGATCAGTTCTTCGCTTAAAGTCAATTCATTGTCAAAATTTCTAAGATACTGGGCAATGAATTTTTCATCATTATAGTCGTTAAACAGATAGAATCTGTTTTCTTCTTTGACGATATAGTTTTCATCAATAGCTTTTTCCAACGCTTCGTGGAAATCGTTGTTTGGACCCTGCCTTCTTAAATATGCAAACAATTCTTCCTCTTCGACAAAGATATTGCCGGAATTAAAAGTATATTCTTTAAGGAAATAGATAAGATAAGCGACTTCGTATTTCAACTGCGCATCAGCAAATTCGATCTTGCTGGCATATTGCTTAACTGCATCAAATCTGATGCCGTAAATATCATTATAGAAGCGGAAAGGATTGTCATTTCCCACTTCGATAGTGGCCAGCTTAAAAGCAGAAAAAATCCTTTGCGCTTCATTGCTGTTGAAACCGTTGGATACAAGATGAAATATAATATCATTTTCAGGATCATTGAGATTTTCAAAGCCTTCCTGTAATGAAGCATACTGCTTATTGCTCAAATCTACTTCAAAAATAGCTTCGGGTTTTTCTTTGAGAAGATTCAAAGTCTCATCACCGAAGTGCTCGTAGATCTTTTCTGCCGTTTTTTTGCCTATCCCTTTGAAAGCCTTGCTGCCAAGAAAGGAGATGATCTCTTCCT
>JAFWKS010000060.1 GCA_017511325.1 Erysipelotrichaceae bacterium | reverse complement strand
TGACTAGTTTTGCCTGAGAATACGGATCTATTTGGTAATGCAAGCCTCTTAAAGTTCCTTTTTGGGAACTGTAAGGCATATTGTCCTGTACAAAAACCGTATCTATTCCCATCTCTTTGAACTTGACTTCATTGTATGTTTCCATGAACCAGCCCCTGTTGTCACCAAAGCAATCTGATTCAATGATATATACGCCTTCTATAGCTGTTTCAATCTTCTTCATCATTCAGCCTTTCCTTCGGCCACTGCCTTCAAATGTTCACCATATGGAGACTTGCCATATCGTTTGGCACTTTCCATAAGTTCGTTTTTTGATATCCAGCCATACTTGAATGCAATCTCTTCCGGTGCAGAAATGACGATGTTCTGTCTCTTGGAGATGATCTGTACAAAATTGGCTGCTTCGATCAAGGAATCCATAGTGCCGGTGTCAAGCCATGCATAGCCTCTGCCCAGCAATTGTACATCCAGTTTCTTTTTCTGAAGATACATATTATTCAACGTTGTAATTTCCAATTCTCCTCTTGGAGAAGGTTCAACATTCCTAGCCATCTTAGCTACACCAGCAGGATAAAAATACAAACCGGTAATGCAGTAATTTGATTTAGGATTTTCCGGCTTTTCTTCTACGGAAATAACTCTGCCCTTTTTATCAAATTCCACAATGCCGAATCTTTCCGGATCATTCACATGATAGCCAAAGATCGTAGCTCTCTTTTTTTCTTCAGCATTCTCTTTAGCCTGTTTAAGGATCCTACTGAATCCGTCGCCGAAGAAGATGTTATCGCCAAGGACCATGGCACAGGCTTCCTTTCCAATGAATTTCTCACCCAGAATAAACGCCTGAGCCAATCCATCAGGAGAAGGCTGCACACAATACGAAAGGCTAATGCCAAACTGTGATCCATCACCTAAGAGCTCTTCGAATCTTGGCGTATCATTAGGTGTAGAAATAACCAGAATGTCCTTGATTCCCGCAAGCATCAGTGTGCTCAAAGGATAATAAATCATCGGTTTATCATAAACAGGCAGCAGCTGTTTACTTGTAACCATTGTTAGGGGATAAAGTCTTGTACCGGCTCCACCGGCTAAAATAATACCTTTCATAATCGATCGCTCCTAATCCTTATGCAGGATGAATTTTTCATATGCTCTGTGTACTGCCCATCTTGGGAAGTCCCAGCCATGCAGTCTGAATTTATACACGATAGTATAATTCAATAATCTTATCTTGGCTGCCAGCGTTCCTTTGATATTGCTTTGAGGTTGTTTGACATAATCTGTCATGATCTTATTGTAATAGTCTTCAGCTACCACTTCCAAAGAATACACTTCTTTTGCTTCCCTAAGACAGTTTTGAGAAATCTTCCTTCTTAATTGCTCATCTTCAATCAGTCTTGATATAGCCTCAACCCATTTATCAGTGTCATTGTCAACCAGCAGCCCGTTATCTTCGTTTCTGATTCCGAATGTATATGGTTTGACATTTGAATAGATTCCGGCAATACCTGCTGAAGCATATTCAACATACTTGTTTATATACTTGCAGTTGTGGAACGGCGTTTCAGGCATCGGTGCCAAGCCGATGTCCCAGTTTCTTTCTCTTAGTGTTTTGGCGTACGTTTCATATGAACTTTCATAAGGGACGTAAGACAGGCTGTATTTTTCTACTATCTCCGGTTTTCCGCCCATGAATTCAATTTCAATACGATCACCATACTTTTCAATTACTCTGATCAAAGCCTCTTCTAAAATAATGTTCACATCCTGAGCTCTGTCTATTGAACCCGCAAAACCGATCCTGACTTTATCATTTTCCTTCTTCTCATCAATTATTCCCAAAGATGGTTCCTTGATTAGAAAACTGTTCTTAAATGAGCTTCCGTATTTTTCTAAAAGAACCGGTGACGGAGTCAGGAAAGTGGTGCAGTTGGCCATGGTGTTCTTGATCCATTCCTTAACTTCAGGCCTCAAATAATAATGTGAACTGCTTAAGCCGTCAGGAGCGTTTGGAAGATCGTCATCCAGAACATAGATCATATGTTTGTTGGCTTTCTTGCAAATTCTTGACACATCTTCATCCATTCCGCTTTCGCTTCTGACAAAGATAATAATATCAGCCCAATTTAAAAGTTTGTCTGTAACTCTGTTGTACAGACAAAACTGATAATCGATATCTTTCTTATCTTTCAAATACTCCAACTGCTTGTGTCCGCACATCAGCACCGAAGGTATGAAAGTGTGGGAAATAGCCAAGATATTAGTCATGCTTTTTTATTCTGGGTCTCTCTGTATTTGTCGCAGAGTTCTTTCGGATCGCCTATTTCAACAACTTTGCCATGATTCAGCCATATTACTTTATCGCACATCTCTTCGATCTTTTCCAGGTCATGAGAAACAAACAGAACTGTCGCACCTCCCGACATGAGTTCCTTCATCCTGTTAAAACTCTTCTCCTGGAAAGCCGTGTCACCGACAGCCAGGATCTCATCAACGATCAGGATCTCCGGATGAACAACTGAAGCAATCGAGAAGGCAAGTCTGGCCATCATGCCTGATGAGTAGTTTCTTATCGGCATATCAATGAAATCCTGGATCTCAGCAAATTCAACTATTTCATCATATTTTGATGTCAGATATTCTTTGGAATAACCTAATATGGCACCATTAAGATAAATGTTTTCCTTACCAGTCAACTCCAAGTCAAAACCGGCACCAAGTTCCAGCATTGGTACGACATTACCTCTGGTGATGATCGTTCCGCTTGTCGGTTTAAGGATTCCGCTTATGAGTTTTAATGTCGTTGACTTGCCGGCACCATTGTTTCCGATCAGCCCTAAAGTTTTTCCTTTTTCCAAATCAAAAGACACGTTGTCAAGAGCCAGGAATTCATTGAATCTTAATTTGCCGGTTATGGCCGTAGTAAAAATCTCTTTCAGTGAATTGATTGGTTCATCTGACATTCTGAATTTCATCGTTACGTTTTTAACTTCAATCATTTTTTCAGTCATATAAAACCTCTAAACGTACAATGCAAACTTATCCTGTGTCTTCTTGAATACATAAGCTCCGATCAATATCGAACCAAACGCAAAAAGGAAACAGTTTATATATGCCATCGGCTCAGGAGAAATGCCACCCATCAGGCACTTTCTGGCATTGCCGATAAAATGATACAACGGGTTGAATCTTAAGATAAATCTGTACTTATCAGGAACTATCTCAGCCGGATAGAAAATTGGGGTTGCATAGTTCCAGATCTGTATGAGAACCGTCCACAGGAACTGGATATCTCTGAAGAAGACCATTAGTGCACTCAAAAACATTCCTACACCAAGCGAGAACACAACAAGACAAGCCAGGAAATAGAAGAACAGCAGAGCCTGAGGTCTTATTACTATTCCTAATACCAGGCAAGCTAGAAACAGCGGAACAAGGGAGATAGCCAGGTTCACTGCCGAAGATATCGTTCTTGATAGAGGGAATATATACTTTGGAATGTATACTTTCGTGATCAGTCTGGAGTTGCCACTTATTGATGTCAGACACATTGATGTACACTCACTGAAAAAAGAGAAGCAGACAACACCGCACAAAAGATAGACGGGATAGTTCTTGGTGTCAGCCTTAAAGAAAGTTGAGAAAACCAAAAACTGAACGGTCATGGTCAAAAGCGGGTTCAGAAAACTCCAGAATACGCCGAATACCGATCTCTTGTATTTTGATTTGAAATCTCTTATTACCAGCTGAGAAATCAAAAACTTATATCTTTCAATAGCCAGCAATGCCAAAACTAAATAATTGATATGGCCTTTAATATACTGCCTGTAAGAAGTAAACAGCAAGACAGCCAGAAGCAGACCGACTCCACCGGTAATTGCCCAGTAATAATCACTTGCAGGAATGATATCAACACCTTTTAAGGCAAAACACAAAGTTGCGTTGATGTTATTGTTTCCAACTTTTACATAAGTAGTTGCTGTTGCGCCTTCTTTTCTCATCATTACACCAACGCCCTGTCCAATTTTGGCAGTAGATGTAATCTCTAAAGTCATGCTTCTATTCTTCAAGTTTTCCGCATTAGCATCCGGATATAAAGTAAACCTGTGCTGTTCAGGTATATTTTTAATATTAATTGTTTCTTTAAACAAAGTGCTGTTATTGTCGTAAAGGCGGATTGTAACCAAACCTTTGGCCGTTTCTTTATAAAACTTTGTAAAGACGATTTCCATTGATTCAATTTTGTCAACAGTATTAACGAAACTTTGTAGAGCAGAAGTTTCTTCGTTAATCTCATCGGTTATTGAATCAGCCTCCGGAAGCACCATACTGTTTGGAGATTCTCTATACTTTAACTGCTCCCCAGACAAGAAAAAGAAAGATACTACAAACAAAGCGTAGAACACCAATATACCAATAAAGATATTTCTTAATTTTTTATTTGACATATTTATGCATCAACCGCGAAACAAACGCTGCCCCTTCTGGTATTACCGTTATATTTGTATGAAGAATTAGTGTTCTCTGATACCATTACTCCCAAGCCTGTATCATCGCTATTAAGTGAATAGATCTTAAGTTTAAGTTTTTTGTTTATCAAACCACTTAGTGGCTCATTAGCAATTAAAAATGTTCTATGCTCTGATTCAATGCTTTCGACCGGATAAATATTCTGAATAAGTGTTTTATTTCCATCAAGCAGTTCTATAACAATATTGGCGTTTTCAATCTGTTCTATTTTATAGAACACGATCCCGATCTGGCTTATTGAATCAACAG
>JAFWKS010000059.1 GCA_017511325.1 Erysipelotrichaceae bacterium | reverse complement strand
TAAAAGGATGAAAGCTGTTCCTTTGAAAGAAAGCTCATAGTGCCCTTCATAGGAATCCTTGGTCTCGATCTTGCCGCCATAGCCATAGGCCTTCATTTCTATATCTTCCGGTTTGAATGGTATGAAAACAGCCGGTAAAGCCAGAATCACCATGATGGCGATGCAAATGAGGTACGCATTGGTGTAGCCGTATCTTTCAAGAAACATCGATACGACCGGGGAGAACAGCGAACCCATGATCCCGGAGAAGCTCATGATGATCCCGGAGATCGTTCCGCGGGAAGCTAAAAACCAGTTTCCGGTCAGCATCGTGATGATGACGTTGCTGGTACAGGCAAGTCCGATACCTCTGAAGACACCTGCGATATTAATTAGAAGGAGATCTTTCCCCGTTCCGATCACATAACCGGATGCTGCCAGCAGGATGATGCCGGCGATCATGATCGTTCTATAGGAAACTCTTTTAAGAGCCTTGACGATCAAAGGCGATGAAAAACCCGTAGCCAGTCCGGCGATCGATACATGAAGTGTGGCATTGGCTTTTCCGGTGTTCAGGATACTCGACAGCGGCTGATAGAAAAGGCCGTAGGTATTGGGAATACCGATAGTCGAACAGGCCAACAGGCACAGCACGAATACGATGTATCCATAGAATAAATTCTTTCTCATCAACCTAATCTTAACATGAACTAAGTTTCTCAATGATAAAATAAGTTAAGGTAGACAGACATGCTGAAAAGAAAACTGCTGATCATGAATATCGCTATCATCACGCTGACGCTGGCGTTCATAGCTTTTTCTTCGATCAGAGAACTGCAGCGTCTGATGTTCAAGGAGAATACTCTTTCCTACAACAACCTGATCCTGCAGGATGTCAATGAATTGCAGAATATCTTCGATACTTCTGAAGACAAGGTATTGACGATCTGTTCAAACAAGGAACTTCATGAACTGCTGGAAACTGATGAATTGAGTTATAAGGAGATAAGTGATGCTGCCGCATCACTAAGACTGGCTGTGGGAGCTGACGATGTTCTGATACTGCCTGTTCATGAAGATGACATCTATTATCCCAACGCCATGAACAACGGCTACACCTTGGTGGAAGAAGGGCTTTTCGATCATGATATCTCAAACAGGTATACCTGGATCTGCCGTCCGGACAACAAGGATTGCATCAGGGTCTACAGGCCCATGTTTTCTCTGAACGATCTAAGTAAGGTCGTGGCGATCGTTTCCGTTGACTACAACATGCCGACGATCGTGGATATGGTGTATTCTTTCGGCAGCGGTGAAAACATGAAAGGCAAGATGTTTTTCCTGGATGAAAACAACAACTATATCCTGCCTTATCATTATTCAGGTGAACTTGATATAGCAGAAGAAAGAGAGACTATCTCCTATGATACTCTGCCACCAAGGAATGCGACCTATACGCTGGTCCATACTTTCAGAAACAACAGCTGGAAACTGGTAGCTCTGGTCGAGGGCTCATCGCTGTATGTCGACTCATCGAACCGCATCAGTTTCATTATCCTGTCAACGCTGGCAATGGAACTGCTCGGCATAATTCTGACCGCGTATTTTACCGACAGACTGACAAAACCGATCGTTTCCTTATCTGGCAATATAAACAAAGCGGCAGAAAGTGAGACCTATAAGCACATCGAGGTGCCGGACAATGTGACCAGTGAAGTTAAGAATCTTTACGACAGCTACAATAATCTGGCGGACGAGGTAAACAATTCCATCCGGAATATTCAGGAATTTTCCGAGAAGGAAGTGGAGAATCAGTTCATGCTGCTGCAGGCCCAGATCAACCCGCATTTCCTTTACAATACTTTATCGACCGTTTCCTGGATGGCTGCCAACCATCAGGATGACGATATCCAGAAGATCGTCATGGATCTTGTGAATCTGTTCAGGATCTCGCTTAACAGCGGCAAACCGATGATCCCGTTAGAGAAAGAGTTTGACCATGTGCGCTCATATCTGGAGATCATGAAATACCGTTATCCTGACAGCTACGATGTGGAATACGATATAGCTGATGATACCAGAGATCTGATCGTCATCAAGCAGATCCTGCAGCCTTTGGCTGAAAATGCTTTGACCCACGGTTTTTTAGAAAACGGAGTGAAAGGACATATCTCTATCAGATCTTATATCGAAGGTGATTATCTCATCCTGCGCATGAGCAATAACGGTACCAAGGCTGATCTCAAGATCATCGAAAAACTGCTTAATGGTGATGAAGAACTATCCAGAAAGCACTATGGCATCAGAAACGTCAATGACCGCCTGAAGATGTACTATGGTAAGGACAGCGGTCTTTCCTATAAAGTTGAAGACAGCATGACGATCGTAAAGATAAGACTGCCGCTAGAAAAGACAAGGGAGGGAATAGATGAACAGAGTACTGATAGCCGATGATGAGAAACTCTCTTTGAACGGGATCGCTTCGATTGTCAATGAGACTGATGGTTTTGAAACGGCAGCTCTTGCGGGCAATGGCCTGCAGGCTTTTGAGCTGGTCAGAGAAGAAAGACCCGATATCCTGATCACTGATATCAGGATGCCGCAGAAGGACGGTATCTGGCTGATCGAACAGGTCGATGAGGCAGGTCTCGACCTTCCGGTGATCGTCATCTCAGCTTACGATGATCAGAAATACCTCAAGACAGCCATCCGCAGCAGAAACGTCTATGACTATCTTTTCAAGCCTTTTATGAAGGAAGAACTGCAGGATACCTTAAAAAGTATCATCAGCTATCATAAACAGAATAAGGAAACACATGATGAAGATATCGGCATCGTCAATCTTCAAAAGGCCATATCAGCCAATGATTTCTCTTTGATCGATAAGCAGCTTGATGAATATTTCGATAAAAGCACAGAAAACATCAGCGATCTTAAAAACCGCATCTACGGCTGGATCATGTATGTGGACCACGGCGTATTTCCTGTCAGCCGTTCGATCCCTCTGTATACCCGCAACGCGATGAAAGAGGTCTATGAAAGCACAGACAAGAAGCAGCTTCAGGATGTGATCAAGAATTATCTGAAGGACTGT
>JAFWKS010000058.1 GCA_017511325.1 Erysipelotrichaceae bacterium | reverse complement strand
GTCGAGTTCTACGGGGATGCATTCGACTATGTCAAGGCATGTATCCATGAGGGTATACTCTGCAAAGAAACGCATGATCATACGATCCGTTTTGCTCCGCCTATTCCAATCTCTTACGAACAGCTGGATTATGCTATTGCCCGCATCACAAAAGCACTCAGCAGAAAGTAATACTAAAAAACCTTATTAAGAATGTATTCTGTAAAAATAAAATCATTCGTTTCTGGTCTAGCCTTGTTTGTTATTGAAATAGATTAGACTGAAGCATTTTCAAAAAACGGAAAGGAATAATGATGAAAAAAAGGTTGGGAATCACCATGGGAGATCCGGCAGGAATTGGCCCTGAGATCATTCTCAAGATCATGGATGTTTATCTGAATGACGTTATCATCTATGGGTCCTTTGATGTTCTAGATCATTACAGTAAAGAGTTTGGATACGGGTTTTTGTTAAATCAAATCAACGATCCAGATGAAGCGTCTGATAACAGAATCAACATTATCGATCCAAATACGTTAAAATACACAGATTTCATCACCGGAAATCTATCGGCAGCATGTGGAAAGAGCGCATATCTCTATCTGGAAAATGCCGTAAAGGATGCTCTGCATCAGAAAATCAGAGCAGTCGTAACCTGTCCTTTGAACAAAGAAGCTCTGCATATGGGCGGATACAACTATGCCGGTCATACTGAGATTCTCGCTGCACTGACTTGTGCGTCAGGATGCGCCATGCTGCTGTGGTCTGACAGGCTTAAGACGATTCATGTTTCTACCCATGTTTCTCTGGCTGAAGCAATACGAAGAGTCAAAAAAGACAGAATCGTTGAAGTAAGCCTGATGGCATACGATATCTTAAACAAAGCGGGCTATGATAAGCCTAGAATCGCAATAGCAGGACTGAATCCTCATGCCGGTGAGAACGGACTGTTTGGAGACGAAGAAATCAGAGAGATCATACCGGCTGTAAGCGAACTGAATGAAAAAGGACTGAATGTTTTTGGACCGATACCGCCTGATACTGTTTTTCTGAAATGTCTGAAAGGAGAATATGATCTGGTCGTAGCCATGTATCATGACCAGGGTCATATTCCTTTAAAACTGCTGGATTTTGATGGAGGTGTAAACATAACCTGCGGTCTGCCGATCATCAGGACTTCGGTAGATCATGGAACTGCGTTTGATATTGCCGGAAAGAATACAGCAAAGCCCGATTCACTGATCAAGGCCATTGAAGCTGCAGAAATGATTTCAAGGATCAAGGATATCGAACATCCGTAACAGATACATACGAATATGAATCTGTTCATGCGGACATAATGTTAATATAATAGATATATGAATTATATCCTTACATCACTGATTTCCTACCTGCTGGGAAGTTTCAATATTGCTTATCTTGTTTCCAAGGCTCACGGTTTTGACATCCGTGAAACGGGAAGCAGGAATGCCGGTGCCAGCAACATGAAAGTCAACTTCGGCTGGGGTGCAGGCATCATGACCTGTCTGATCGACATGCTGAAGGCCATCGTCGCCATGAAGCTGTGTGCCTGTCTGTTCCCGAACGACGAAGTCATACCGGCTCTTGCGGGTGCCATGACCATTGTCGGTCACATCTATCCGTTCTACATGGGTTTCCATGGAGGAAAGGGATTTGCCAGCTACATCGGCATGCTTCTGGGTCTGAACTGGAAGTTCGCTCTTGCCATCATGGCGCTGACTGCGGTCGTTACGCTTTTAAGCAACTACATTGTCGTGGGAACACTGACCACAATGGCTGTCGTCCCGCTCTGCTTGATCATTTTCAAGGCAAACATCTATGTTACCTTGATCGTTTCGGCTGTTTCTGCGCTGATCGTCTACAAGCACCGCATCAACATCAAGAGGATCATCAACCGCGAAGAGATCGTTGTGTTCGACAGAAGCAAAAAGAAGCAGCAGAAAGACGATTCATCAAGGAAAGACAATTAACAGGACCCGACGGTCCTGTTTTTGTATAATATAAGATAGGTGAAACAGATTTTTGAATCGGAATAAAAAGAATCATATGAAAGTGAGGCATATTGAATGATAACGGTTCATCTTTATTACACCGGGAAAGATGGAAACGCCCGGAACTTTGCACAGGAAATGGAAGATACAGGAATCGCCGAAGCAATCCGCAACGAACCGGGGAATCTGGGATACAGGTATTTCCAGCCTTTAGATGATCCTGAAACGGTACTGCTGATAGATTCCTGGAAGGATCAGGAGGCCATCGATATTCATCATGCTTCAAAGATGATGAAACAGATTGCTGAATTAAGAGAAAAATACGATCT
>JAFWKS010000057.1 GCA_017511325.1 Erysipelotrichaceae bacterium | reverse complement strand
GAATTATTTTTTCTACTATTCGAACGGTTATCTGGTCTTTTTTGTACTGTATCTGGTTCTATTCATAATCATTGGGAAGATGTTTGATTCTTTTGATTTGGGTGATACGACCACTACTGATATCTTCCTATCTTATTCGCTAACTCTTTTAGTATCTAATGTGATCTTCTATTTTGTATTGTGTCTTATTACATTAAGATTACTTCCAACCTTGCCGATGATTTATTTACTCATTTCGGAAATAATCGTTTCGGCAATATTGCTTTACAGTGAGAACAGGTATATCAGACATAATCTTCCGCCGGTAAAGGTCGTTGCTATATACGGTGAAGAACATTATGGCTTGATTGGAAAGTTAAATAACATCAGAGACCTATCTATGAGCGTTATCAAGAAGATCGATCTAAAAGATGTTGATTATGAAAGACTTGATGAATTACTGGAAGGTGCTGATGGCGTGGTTACTCTGGACGTTCATCATGAGAATAAGAAGAGGATTTTCAAGGCATGCTATGACAGACAGATTCTGGTATACGATGTCCCAAGTATCACAGACATGCTTTTGGCGAGTTCGGATATATTACACATCGTAGATACACCTATTCTTAAAATCAACAAATATGGTCCTGATGAAACAGAAGGAATATTCAAGAGGCTTATAGATATCTTTGGTTCGCTATTTTTGATTGTTGTTACAAGCCCAATAATGATCTTGATTGCGATTGCGATCAAGATTCAGGATGGCGGCGATATATTATATAAACAGGTCAGACTGACCAAAGATAAAAAAGAATTTAAGATTTATAAATTCAGATCAATGGTCATGAATGCCGAGAAAAACACAGGAGTGGTATTTGCCAAGAAAGATGACGATAGGATTACCCCGGTAGGCAAGTTTATTAGAAAGACCAGATTTGATGAGCTTCCTCAGTTATTCAATATTTTAAAAGGTGAAATGTCTTTCGTTGGGCCTAGACCAGAAAGACCGGAAATCTATGAGGAAATATGCAAGGAAATGCCGGAGTTTACATTTAGACTAGTCGTCAAAGCTGGCCTGACTGGATATGCTCAGATCTATGGCAAATACAATACATCTCTAAGAGATAAATTGCTGCTGGACCTGTATTATATCGAGAATTATAGCCTTATTGATGATATTAAATTATTACTGCTTACATTAAAGATCATATTCAATAAAGAAGCTACAGAAGGGGTTAAGGAGTGACCTCTTTTTTTGTGAACTTATGTGATTATTTGAATATTGAAATATCATTTAGTACAATTTTGAATAGGATCAATTGAATCCGTTTTAATTATGAATACAGAGAATAGAACACAAGAAAATGTAACTGAAATGAAATTAGTTCCTAAAAAGAAAACAAAGGTTAATTTAGGAAAGTTGACGAAAATTTTTGAAAACAAGAAGAAGCGTAATTTGTTTATGATGCTTTTCATACTGCCGTTTATAATTCTAATCGGAGTTTTTGGCTATATCGCATACAGAGATGCAAAGAATCTTTTGAATGTTGTAACAGGCGAAGTTGAAGTTAAGGATGAACACAACATTCAATCAATGAAGTACCAATTAAGAGACAATGCCACAGATGTTCAACTTGAATATTTTGCTGAACTTAAAGAAGCGATCGAAGGTGAAAATCCTGCTGATGACGCAACAATTGCCGGCTTAGTTTGTAAGAATTATGTCGCTGATTTCTTTACCTGGACTAATAAAACCGGTCAGTACGATATCAGCGCTTTGTATTATGTCTACACACCAATAAAGGATAATGTTTTCTTGCAGGCTAGAGATGGTTTCTACAAGTATCTGAATTCATATATCAATGAATATGGATCAGAAAATCTTATTGAAGTTGAAAGCGTCACTGTAGATAAAGCAAGTAAATCATCTATCAAATATGAAGTTGATGAAGACAGTTTCGATGCTTATGAAGTTACCTGTTCATGGAAGTATAAGGAAGGCTCAAGGATATCAACCAGTGGTTTTTCTACTAAAATGAATTTCGTTGTTATCAAGAATGGAAACAGATTTGAAATAGTTGAAACGAGCAAATCTCCAATCAGCATACAGCAGGTAGAACAACAGCCAGAAGAAACAAATGAGGCAGGTGAAGCAAATGAATAATAAGATTATCAATAAAGTAGCTAAACCTAAGAAAGAAAGAGAAAAAAAAGCAAGAACTTCTTCTAAAGTTACCGGTAAGCAAGTTTTTAATATTGCTTCTTTGGTTTTTGTAGCCTTGGCTCATATAGCAGTGATTTTAGCTATTATTTTATCTTTCAGATATTACGCTATATATCCGTCAATATTTATAAGTATTATTGGCATAGTAATATGTTTGATAATTATAATTGATATCATTTATTTTATTGGGTTTAATCACGAGGATACGGCATTAAAAGTTATCTCTACGATATTATCGGTATTGATATTTATTGGTGGGACCGT
>JAFWKS010000056.1 GCA_017511325.1 Erysipelotrichaceae bacterium | reverse complement strand
GTTTGAAACGACCTTGATCTCAAAAACTCTGCAGTCCATGTGGGAATGTCTTTCAAGGGTCTCTTTCGTTGATTCAGCTATCTGTCTGTTTTTATCTGGGTTCATGAACAGTCTTCCATGTTCATGGTATTTGACTAAAGATCAAAATTCAAATGAAAAGAGCTCTTTTCCTGCTTTCAGAAGAAGCAATTCATCCCAAGGTTAAAACCAAGGGCTTTCTTGCGGATGTATTGTAAAGATCTTCCTAGAAGACGTTACATCGATTATCGTATCTTATTTGTAGACTGTCTTTTCTGTTTCTTTTGCAATGATGATCTGCCTGAGCTCCGGCTGATGCTGCATGCAGGTCACCAGCGTCAGGATGCTGTCGCCTTCGTTCAGCTTTTCGCCAATCGGGTATCTGTTGATACCGTCGATATATCTGATGAACTCATTGAAGAATCCGGGATCGGCGTTGCCCGAATAGTCCTCGTTCATGTTTCTTCTCAGGATGTTGAGTTCATAGTCGTTTTCAATGTCGATCGTGAAGACGTTTGTGATCACATACTCCCTGATCTCGTTGTTCAGGATCAGCTTCAGAGTCCTGTTTGCTTCGTAGTTCACCTCTTCAAGCAATGCGTCCAGAGGCGTGAACTGCCTTGATCCCGAGGGATCCCAGTCCCTTGCGAAGTGATGACCGTAAATGATGATGTTCTGATCAGCAAGATTGTTGCGGTAATCCATAAACACAGATCCGCCTTCGCCATATCTGTCGTATTCGCCGGTTTTCCAGTTTGTCCAGATATAGACATCGTTGCCGGTGTAATTATCGATATCCTCAACAAGCCGCCCTTCTTCGGTGTAGAACGTATATGGTTTTCCATTTCGGTCATAGACATCCTTTGCTTGAACAAAAGGCAGATCGATCAGGCCGGAATCAAACTTAATGGATCCGACAAAATCTGGGTTGATTGCTTTGTTTGCCAGCCATTCATTCTTCAGTTCGGCAGGCATCGGTTCTGGTGTGTTATCTTCTACGATCACCTCAACCGGTTCTTCGGGAACGTCATTTTTATTCTTATTAAGCAATGCGGATCCGCCGATAAACAGGACAAGGACAAAGATCGCCGCTGCAATTGCGAAGACAACCCCCTTTCGGTTCCTTTCCTTGTTCACAGGCTCATTCTGGGGCTGTTTTTGAAGCGTTTCCTTCTTATCTGAGGAATTGTCCGCATTATCTTTATCCGGCTTAATTTCGGCCTTATTTGGCTCCTCAGAAACCTTTTTCAGTTGTTCAACAGCCTTTGCCGTATTTGTTTTTACTTCGCTTTGCTTCTGTACCGGAGGCTCCTTTACCGGCTCCTTCTTCTGAACAGGTGCCGCGGCCTGAACTGGCTTATCCTGTTCGTTAATCTCCTGGATCGTTCTTGGTTCAGATACAGGGAGACCATTCTGGTTGGCAACCGGCTGATTATTCGCCGGTTTCTGTGGCTGAACAGCCTTCTGGGCCTGAGCCATCTGTTGCTGCTTAATTCTTGCAGCTTCTTCTGCTTCCTGCTTGGCAATCCTTTCGGCCTGTTTCCTTTTACCAAGTCGCATATTGGCAAGCGCTTCTTTGTTCTGTTTTGCCAGATCTTCTGCGATTTGTTTATACTTGACCGTTCTTTTACCGGTCACTTTAGGTTTATTTTCATCCGCCATATTTTAGACTCCTTCAAATACAATAAAAAGGCATGTAAACATCTATTTTTGAAAGGGTAAAGACGTCTGGGTATTACATGCCTTTTTTATGAAAACCGTTCTGAATTGGGGATAGAGGAACGGTTGACATCTTAAGCAAGAGCAGGGAAAGGATGACCGGGAGATGAAGCCCGGAAGTAGTTACCTGCCCATGATATGACAAACTGTCCGGGCAGTGATTCAGGCTGTATTGGGACAGTTAATCATCTTTTATAATTTGTTTTAGGAAAATCAGAAAAATCCGCAAATAATGATTTGGAGGATCTTTCGAAGCAAGCATCTGATGCTGATGCCGAGTTAATTAGCCGTTTGCAAGAGCTCGTAAAAATGGTTGAAACGGCATGGCTCCCGTTTCCTAAAGCGGGAGTTTTTGCTTAGTGGGGGTCTTTACTCGTGCGTCATTCATTCATAAAATCATTTAGCGGCGGAAACCCACTTGCTTTAGCAGGTGGGAGGAGCCGCCTCTCTTTTCTTAGCCCTGTTCGGCTATATACTTTTTGATGGTTGCCGATGATACTTCTCCAATACTACAGGCAAAGTATCCGTCTGACCAGAAGATATGTTTCTTCCAGTATTGCTTAGATAGTACATCTTTGTAGCGCACCCAAAGCCAATGGGTTGTTCTCTGCTTAATGATGCTGACGATTCCACAGATACGTTCTGTGGCATCGTATTCCAGCAATATGTGGATGTGGTCTTTGTCTGTCTCCATAGCGATGATGCTCCAGTTATTTTGTTCTGCAAGATAATTTATAGCACCTTTTACAAAATCGTCGATGCCGTTTTTTGCAGATCCTTCCTGTATTTTGTAACAAGCACGATATGCACTTTGAGATTGTATTTACGTCTGTTCTTGCGATTGTAGCGATTTTGCATAGATCTAGTTCCTCCTATAATATATTCACTAAGCCTATGCTATAATATCATATAGTGAAATACAATGAAGGGAGATGTTACCGATGCAAAT
>JAFWKS010000055.1 GCA_017511325.1 Erysipelotrichaceae bacterium | reverse complement strand
AGGATCCCATAGATCTGATCAGGATCTTCACACTTGAGCCCATAGCCGTTATTGGTGACGAACTGATAGTTGTAGTTTTCCTGGCCTTTGATATGCCCGGTGATAACGATAGCCGTACCACTGCGCACTGCTTCGGTTATGACGTTTGGACCGGCTTTGGTCAAAATGATGTGGCTCTGTGCGAGGAAGTCGTTCATATTAAGTACGAATTCATAGACCTGAACGAAGTCAGGAAGTGTTCCTTCTTCCTTCATTTTTGTAAGTGTCTGATACAGTCTTTTATCAAGACCGCAGATGAACTTGATCGATACATTGTCCAGTCTTGAGACTTCCTTGACAAACTTGATGTTTTTCTTGAGGTCGGTCGAAGTATTGACCATCAGGATATTGACCTTTGAATCGACAGTCTTTGGCTTGTTCAATACGACGATGTCATCTCTGACCGGGAACCCTGAAGTCAGGACTCTGCGAGGATCAAAGCCCTTCATGATATAGTCATCTCTGATGACGTCTGTCGGTACGAAAGTGATGTCCGCATCCTTGTCCATCCAGACTGCAGGAGGCTTGATCAGATCGATGACTCCAATATAAAAAGGGATATGCAGGTCATATTTCTTGATAAGCCTGGAGACCGCCTTTGTGAACATGCACTGAACGGAGATTATCAGATCCGGCTGGTAGTTTCTAATTTCTTCTAAAAGACCGGCTTTGACCTGTTCATACATCGTGCGATGAACGACGTCAGGAAAATGTTCGGAAAATCTTTCGGCTGAATAATAGACATAAGGTGCTCTTGTGGTGATCGGGATGTAGATATTCTCAATAAAGTCACCTCTTTTTCCCATGAGCGGGAAGACATCGAGCTGTCTGGTCTCATATCCGGCATCTTTAAGCTTTTTCTCGATCGCGTTGGATGATGATTTATGACCGGATCCGGTCTTGATGGAAGTAAGGATAAGAACTTTCTTCATAAGAGTATTATACCGAAAAAAAGATTTTTCCCGATATATAATGGTAAGGATAAAGGGGATATTTGATGACTTTTGAAGAATTGTTCGATCATACGATGGAATTCAAAAACTGCGAGCTGCTTGAAGGGAACGCAGATTATGTGCTAATCAAAACCAGAGTCAATGAGACAGACACCAATCTCTATGGTTATGCCCATGGCGGTTATCTGTTTACGCTTTGCGACACTTTGTGCGGATTGATGGGTTACTATCTTGGCTACTATGTGGTGACTCAGCAGGCGAACATCAATTATCTCAAGCCTGCAAGATCAAATGATGAACTCTACATTAGAGCTGAGGTCCTGCACAGCGGCAGAAGCAGTGATGTATGTGATGTGAAGATCACAGATCAAAGTGATGAACTGATCGCCAAAGCACAATTCACATTGTTCAATACGCGCGAAATTGATATAAAATAGTAATGATGAGGTGAAGCTATGAAAATACTTAAGAAAATTATGGGATTTTTATCCGTTGTTGCAATAGTAGGCGGAGGAGGCTCTCTGGCCTGGCAGTATTTCCGCAACAAACAGCTTTTGGAAGTTCTGATCTCCAATTCGATCGTCAAAGGTTCGATCAACGTCTTAAAAAGGATGGGCATCTCGATCCTTGTGATCTTTGCGGGCATGATTCTGTTGATAATCTATTTCAAAATCGGCAGTGTCATCAGAAGAGTTGAAAGAGAAAAAAGAGAAGCTCTAAGAGAAGAGAGAAGAGAATCTGAAGAACTCAACCGTCAGCTGAGAAAAGAGGCTGATGAGGCAAGAGCTGAGGCTGAACAGGCCAGGAAGGAAAACGAGTTCATGAGACAGAGTCTCTTGAATAAGCAGAGCGAAGAAGGTGAAACCACAGAACAGGAGCAGGAATAGTCCTGCTTTTTAAATGTCCAGGACAAGTCCGACTCCGACTTCCTTTATATCAAGAGCCTTGCCCATTTCAATCTTTGCAGCCAGCGATACGCAATGGCACGGATAGATCAGTTCAACCTTGTTGTTCTTGAAATACTGGATGGTTTTTCTAAGCCTTTCATCGACATTGAACAGATGATAGCCGCCGATCACGCCACAGATCCTGTCTTCGTTGCATACTTTCTTTGCGTGTTCCATGATGTTGCAGATACCGCTGTGGGAACAGCCTGTGATCACAAACAGACCCTGATCAGACTTGTAGACGAGCGCTGAATCATCATAGAGATAATCATCGATCATTTCCTCATTTTTTCTGGTCTTGCCCAGGGCATATCTTTTTTCAAAATCAAAGTATTCCGGTATCTCACCTAAAAAGGTCAGGTTATCAGATATCGAAACAGGTTCTTTACTAAGCACAAGATCATAAAGTTTCGCTGCTTCATCTATATTCAAAGGTGAACTGATATCAAGGCCTTCATAGGATTTATAGTTGAAGGCATCAGGATGACTTATCAGTTTTATCTTTCGTTTTTCAAGGTATCTTAGACCGCCACTGTGGTCGTTGTGTCCATGGGAAAGAACGATCTTATCGATGTCATTCAGGTCGATACCAAGAGCTTTCGCATTTTTGATATAGGCATCAGAATAAGCCGTATCAAAAAGGGTATTTGTATCGCCATCTTCAATAAAATAACTGACGGCCGGTTCACCGAGATAATACATATCGATATAGGTATTATTGTCTTCCAAAACTGTGAGTTTCATTATGATTTAATTGTATCTTATGTTTAGAAATTAACATAATTTTCCATAATTGAAACATAATTTGCAGATACCTTTTTATTATTATTTAGGTGTAAGGAAAGAAATGGTCCTTATATAAATTGTTAGATTATCGTATATTTATTTCCCCCTTATAAAAAAGACAAACAGCGCAAGCTGTTTTTCTTTATGTATGAAAGCTCTTTTATGAAACAGATAAACATTCAGGAATAGTCGCTTTTAATCATATATCATGGATATGTGTGAGGAAAATTTATGGAATTGATGATAGTTTTAATAAATCAGGTACTGATCATGTATATCCTGATGTTTATCGGATACATGGCCTACAAGAGGAAGCTCCTCTCCGATCAGGGAGCTAAAGATCTGGGAAAGATCCTTTTAAACATTGCTGTACCGATCGTGGTCATTTCCAACTTCTGCGTTGAAAAGACTCCGGAAAAGACAGCTGAACTGTTTTCTTCGATCCTGATGTCTTTTATCTGCATGGCTCTTTCAATAGCTGTAGCTTATCTTTTCTTTCATAAGAAAGATCGTATCGGTGAATTTTCGGTAGCTTTCTCCAACGCGGGCTTCATCGGCATCCCGCTGGTACAGGCGACTTTTGGTGATCATGCGGTATTCTATATATCCATGATGATCGTGCTGATCAATTTCCTGCAGTGGACTTATGGCGTCTATACCATCACTGATGAAAAGAAGTATATAAATCTTAAAGTAGTAGCTAAAAACCCGATCATTTTAGCGGTCATGATCGGTCTGATCGTTTATTTCAGCGGTATGAAGATGCCTTCGATCGTAAGCAGGCTCTTTACGATCATCAGCAATCTCAATACTCCTTTGGCAATGCTGGTATCGGGAGTATATCTGGCTCAAAGCGACCTCAAGGGCATGATCAAAAAGCTGGATGTCTATTTTGTCTGTCTGATCAGACTGATAATCGTTCCGCTGGTCGTGATGATCATATTCAGACTTCTGCCTTTTGGAAACGATACGATCAAGACTGCTATCCTGCTGGCTGCTTCCTGTCCGGTAGGTTCAAATGTTGCGATTTTTGCCCAGCAGTTTAATAAAGACTATAAAAAAGGGATAGAATACGTCTGCATATCGACACTTCTTTCTATCCTGTTACTTCCGCTGGTCGTCTTGATGGCAAGCTATATACTCTAGCCGATATAAGAAAAAAATACGGAACTCGCTTGAGTTCCGTATTGCATTAATCCTTGTTGTAATTGGCCCACATGGCATCTGTTGCCTGTTTGACGGCCTTGGTCATATCATCGACCTTTGCCTTATCCCAGCCTGCAACATCGCCTCTTAAGAAGGAAGTCTTGTCGACTCTGTTATCGAAGACACCGATCGGAACGTTGTAGGTCTGACCGTCGCGTTTAACAGTAATGGTGTTTTCAACTTCAGCGTGTTCTCTTAGATACTGCATATCATCACAGCCGTAATCTCCTAACATGACAGACATCGGTACACCATGGAAGAGGTTTGATCCCGGATCATCAGGATTGGCTCTTTCATTGTTTTTCCTTCTGGATTCTTCAGGAGTGACCCAGATATACAGGATCGCTGCTTCATTAAGCAGATCAGGTGAGAATTGGGCCAGTGAATACTGATAACCGTATTCCCCTGTTAAAGGCATGCTTGAACCATCCGGACCGCCACGGGCACATTCGATGACGATCGTCTTTCCTTCAAAGGAATCAGGTATCTGTGCTTCTTTCTCCTTCAGCATCTTTCTGGCCTCTGGTTCAAGATTTGTCTTGAGGACCTTGATCGTTTCGCCATCCAGCAGGCTGATGCGTGGAGGAAGACCTGCTATCTGAGCGGCTCTGTCGATCCTGTCCATGATATACATGGCAGCCGAATCAACATTGACCCTTACTCTGTTAAGCAGATCATGATAATCCTCATTGAGTAGATGTATCAGTGTTCCCCAGTCCTTGTTGTTGATGAAGGGATTCTGGCCAGGATAGAAGATAGGATCTTTTCCTAGTTTGACCATCTCATCATCGATGCATCTCATGAAGTGGACATATGGGAAGTCATCAAGCTGCAGGTTGTCGCCGATGTGGAATTCTTCTTCCAGCCTCTTTGGCTCGATGTTGGCCATGAAGTGGCGGACTTCTGATTTGCCTGATGCAGGTAAAGCGACCAGTAATACAGTTTTAAATAATTGTTTTGCCATAGATCATCCTTTCATTTATTGTTCTTTAACGCTTTGAGTTATCGACTCTTTGGTCGTCTTCTTGGCATAGTTATCAACGTTGTCTTTCTTGACACCAAACTTCTGTAAAGTTCCGGCACCGCCGATACAGCCGCCTGTGCAGACCATTCCTTCAACAAAGTTTGCCTGTAAGAGGCTCTTGCTCTTTTTAAGCAGAGCGACACGGCACATATCGATACCGTTGCAGGTCTCAGGTTTAAGTTCCAGGGAAGAATTCAACTCCTTCAAGCCCTGAGCCATTGCTTCAGTAAGACCGCCTGAGCGGGCAAAGATCCTGCCGTAGTAGGAAGCCTGGCTGAGATCGGTCTCTTCAAGTTCAGCAAGTTCGATTTCCTTGGCATCAAATAGAGCCAGCAGTTCTTCAAAGGTCAAAGCGACATCGACGTATTCTTTTACGCTGT
This sequence comes from Erysipelotrichaceae bacterium, assembly GCA_017511325.1. The sequence continues at coordinate 13,782 of JAFWKS010000055.1, read as the reverse complement.
CTTTCATGATTTCGGCCTTTTTGGCTGTGCATGGTCCGATGAAGACCAGTTTGCATTCAGGATCATCTTCCTTCAGCTTTTTGGCGATAGCTCCCATCGGTGAGAGGTTATGTGAGATAAACTGCTTGAGGTCCGGGAAGTTCTTTTCCGTAAAGGCGACGAAAGCCGGACAGCAGGATGACAACAGGAAGCCCTTTTCATCAAGTTCCTTGGCTTCACTGTAGGCGACCATATCTGCGCCTTTGGCAACTTCGATGACATCATAGAAGCCCATTTTCTTCAAACCGGTAACGACCTGACCCAGGCTGTATTCTCTGAAGCTGTCGGCAATGGCCGGAGCGATCAGAGCGTAGACCTTGAAGTTCTTGTTATCATCGCTTTTCTGCATGTAGTCGATGGCATCGAGGATGAAAGATTTATCCATGATGGCGCCGAACGGGCACTGGGAGATGCAGGCACCGCAGTTGATGCACTTATCGGTGTTGATCTTGGCAGCCTGATCTTCATTGGCTTCGATGGCTTTGACCGGACAGACGTTCTCACATGGTCTCTTGCGGTTTTCGATAGCGGAATACTGGCAGGCCTTGGAACAGGCTCCGCAGTTTACACATTTTTCCTTGTTTATATGCGCCTGGTGGTTGTTGTCAAAATAGATCGCATCTCTTGGACAGGCGTTGTAGCAGCGCTGAGCCAGACAGCCACGGCAGGAGTTGGTGACTTCATAGCCGCCCATCGGACATTCATCACAGGCAATATCGATAACTTCGATGATGCCCGGATTGGATCTCTTGCCGCCCATGGCGAGCTTGACTCTTTCCTGCAGGATAGCTCTTTCCTTGTAGACGCAGCATCTCATTGAAGGAGTCTTGCCGGGAATGATCTTCTTAGGGATATCGAGGACGTTTTCAACAAGGTCCCCTTCCCAGGCTTCCTTGGCTACTTCCTTTAAAACCTGATATTTCAGATACTGGATCCTGGTCTCAAATTTATTGTTGTTCATATAATTCCTCCAACGCTTTCTTATCCATGAAGATTATCTTATATAAGGCATCTTTTTCATATTCTCTTTTCTTGGTAGCCTGCGAAGTAGCTAGGATCGGCAGCCAGTTCAGGATATCCTTCTGCTGACATCCGGATTTCTCACAGAAAAGATCGATGTATTTTCTGGCGAGCTTGTTTTTGCCGGCGACGATAAACAGCATGTAGGTCCTGGCTGCATCGGCTTCTTCGTTGCCCTGGGTCGCATGTGACCAGTCAACGACATAGGCCACGTTTTTGGAATTGATGATGACGTTGCTTGGGTTATAGTCGCCATGACACAGACAGTTGTGCCTAGGCTTTCCTTCGATCTGACGATTCAGGTCATAGCGCATCGTGGCAGACAGGAAGTCGGCGGAATACATCTTGCGGTTCATCTTGTCCTTGTGCTTGATCAGGGCTGGACATCTTTTTGAAAGCATATCGATCTGGATATCCACGAAGCGGTTAAGATATTCATCTTCCTTTTCCGGATGTTTCTCCATCAGTTCTTCCAGGGTATCTCCCTCGACAGCTTCAGTGACGATAGCCCATTTGCCATCGATCGTAGTCATTTCCAGGATAGCCGGGACATTCAGGCCGGTCTTTTCGACCAGTGACTGGACCAGAGCTTCGGAAAGGATATCGGATTTGTCGTAGCCAACATCAAAAACCTTATAGCATTTACCGTTTTCGATATATACGCTGCGGTTTTTGCGTTCGGATTTAATCTCTTTATTCATATGTTAAGATCCTCTTTCACCATTATGATAACTTATTTTAAAGGCTAATTGTAGAGGCTAAAAGACAGCAAAATTGCGATTTTCCTGAGTTCATCTTTGATAGAATAAGGTTAGAGAAAAGAGGAACAAAGAAGAATGAAAATAGGCGTTTACTATGTAGTATCGGCAACAGCGGCAGGAGAGATAGCCAACTCCAGCAATTTCCCATGGCTTGACAAGCTTTCGGAAATGACCGGTTTTGAATTTGAAGTAACAGATATCGATCATCTCAAGGATTATGAGATGGCTGTAGAATTCATCGGCAGCGGCGGAACAGAAGGACTTTTCCTCAAGGATATCGACAAGTTCCCAAGACCTTGTTTCCTGCTTACGACCGGAGCCAATAATTCCCTGGCTGCTTCAATGGAGATCCTGTCATATCTAAGACAGCACGAGATCCCGGGCGAGATCCTTCATGGTTCAGACAGCTTCGTGGCAGACAGGATCAAAGATCTGGCTAAAGTCTTTGCGGTCAAAAAGAAACTGAAAGGCAGCAGGATCGCAAGAGTCGGACATCCTTCTGACTGGCTGATCTCTTCAGATGTAGATGCGAAACAGTCAAAAGAACTTAACGGCATCGAGATCGTCGATGTCACGATGGAAGAGTTCTTTGATGAGATAAACAAAAAGGAATACAAAGACAACGAATACACAAAGATGATCAAGGCTAAGGGCTATGATGAAAAAGAAGTCGCTGAAGCTCTTTATATCTATGGTGCCTTAAGAAGGATCGCAGATAAATATCAGCTTGATGGCCTGACAGTCAGATGTTTCGATCTGCTTGATACAGTACATTCAACAGGCTGCGCAGCCTTGGCTATCCTTAACTCCGAGGGCGTCTATGCCTCATGTGAAGGCGATGTTCCGGCATTGATCTCCATGATGGTCTTAGGCCAGCTCAGCGGCAAGGATGTCTTCATGGCCAACCCTAGCAGGATCGATACCGATAGAAACGAGATCGTTTTTGCGCACTGCACCCTGCCGATCACGATGCCTAAGGATTTCGAGATCATGACACACTTTGAATCGCAGCTTGGTGTAGCGTTCAGAGGCAAACTTGCTCAAGGTCCGATCACCGTCTTCAAGTGCTCAGGCTTGATGAATGAACACTTCGTGACTTCAGGTACATTATTGGAAAATCTCAGCCTGTACAATCTGTGCCGTACACAGATCAGACTGAAGCTCGACAAGCCGGTAACTTACTTCCTGACCAGGTCGATCGGCAATCACCATCTGATCGTTGAAGGTGATTATGCGAACCTGGTCGATGAATTCTTCAAGTGGTGATATAGTAAAAACAATTAAACAGCTCAGCGGCTATAAAAAATCCTGAGCTGTTTTTTATATTCCGCTTCCTTGTAATCGTTTTCATATCCATTTATGTCAGGGAACCCTTTTTATTTATTGTTTATATTGATAGTATAAATGTGTTGTTAAACCAACAGGAAGATAAAAAAGGAGAAGACAATGAAAAAATTATTAGCTGTTCTCGTATCAGTATTAATGGTTTTGACATTAGCTGCTTGCGCTGGTAACGGTGGCAACGAACCTGCAGCAGACGACAAAACGATCGATACTCTTACAATCTCTTTCGTTCCTTCAAAGGACGCAGATGTCATCCTGACTGCTGCTGAACCATTAAAGGATCTGTTAAAGACTAAGCTTGCTGAGAAGGGTTACACTGTAAACAATGTTGATATCTCAGTAGGTACTGACTACTCTGCTTCTGGTGAGGGTATGATCTCCGGTTCTATCGATATCGGTTTCTTACCTGCATCTACTTACGTTCTTTATCACGAAGACGGTGCTAACCTTCTGGTTGAAGCTTTACGTTACGGTGTCGGCGATGCTGACGGTAAAGTCATCGATCCAAAAGAAGGCATTGCTCCTTGGAACGCTGGTATCACTACTGATGCTAAAGACATGGTCACCGGTTATGCTTCACTTATCTATGTAAACATCGCTACTGAAAAGGGTGCTGCTTTATATGACAAGGCTGTCAACGGTACTTTAACTTGGGAAGATGTCGATTCTGCTACCTGGTATGTATGTTCTTCAACTTCAAGTGCCGGTTATGTTTACCCATCACTCTGGTTGAACAACAACTTCGGCGAAGGCGCAGGTTCAACAAAGAAGACTGTTGCTGACTTATCCAACGTCATTCCTGATGGATCATATTCCAATATGATGAACGCCTTATTAACAGGTCAGGTCGATGTTACAGTAGGTTATGCTGATGTTCGTAAGGATGCCGCTTCTACAGAAAACTTTGAAGCTGCTTACAAAGACGAGATCGCTGCCGGCACATACGCTAACGTTTGGGATATCATCAAGGTCATCGCTGTTTCTGACTACATCATGAACGATACGATCTGTGTAGCTGATGAAAAAGTTGATCCTAAGATGACTCCGGACTTCGTTAAGGCTTTACAGGATACATTCATCGAATTAGGCCAGACTGAAGAAGGTTTAGCTTGTGTTGCTCCATACAGCCACAAGGGTTACCAGTTAGGTCAGGATTCTGACTACGATGCAACTCGTGCAGCAAACGCTTTATTCCAGTAATTTTTAAAAAACAGAAAGAAGGGTGTTTTAAGCGACACCCTTCTTTTATTATTTTATGAGGACTCCAGAATGATTAAATTTGAACATGTAGACAAAACCTATCCAAACGGTACAAAAGGACTTATCGACATCAACCTAGAGATCGAACAGGGTGAATTCGTTGCGGTAATAGGTCTTTCAGGTGCCGGCAAATCAACACTGATCAGAACGATCAACAAGATGATCGATATCACAGGCGGCAAACTGACAGTGAATGATATCGATGTATCATCATTAAAAGGAAAAGAATTAAGACAATTCAGAAGAAAAATAGGAATGGTCTTCCAGTCGTTCAACCTTGTCAACAAGACCAGTGTCATCAACAACGTCTTATCAGCCAAGGTTGCCGACATGTCTGTATTCAGGACTTTATTCGGTCTTTACAGCAAGGAAGACAAGCTTCAGGCTTTGGAATCTTTAGACAAGGTCGACATCCTTGATAAGGCCTTTACCAGAGCTGATCAGCTTTCAGGTGGTCAGATGCAAAGAGTTGCCCTGGCAAGGACCCTGACCCAGAATCCTGAGATCATCCTGGCCGATGAGCCGGTCGCTTCATTGGACCCGATCATGGCTGATGTGGTCATGGAAGACTTCTGCAGGATCAATAGAGATATGAACATTACAGTCATCATCAACATCCACCATGTTGATCTGGCTTTACAATACGCCAAGAGAGTTGTTGGCATCAACAAAGGCAGGATCGTCTACGATGGTCCGGCCAAGGATGTCAACAAGGATATCTTAAGACAGATCTACGGAAGAGATCTGAATGAGGAAGATGTCATGAAGGAGAAAATTGATGCTTGATGATATCCTGCACATCTTTTATCCAAGGACTTATACATTAAGCAGCGGCAAGGTCGTAAAGGAAAAATTCAACTGGGGTCCCTACATTACGATCTTTGTGATTGCTTTTACTTTCCTTTGTGCGAAGATAACCAAAACAGATCTGAACACCTTTGTGAATCGTTTTTCTGAATTCACAGCTTTATTGAAACAGATGTTCCCGCCAAACTGGAGTTTCTGGGCCAATGTCAAAAAACCGATGTTTGATACGATCGTCATGTCGATCCTCGGTACCTTCTTCGGCATCGTGATCGCCCTGCCGGTCTCATTCTATCTGTCCGCAAACTTCAAACTCAACAAGGTCTATCTGGCTTCACATCGTGCAGTACTGAGCATCTTTAGAACTCTGCCTACTCTGGTCTATGCCAGACTGATCTCGATCGTCATCGGCACAGGAACTCTGGCCGGTACATTGTCTATCGCCATCTTCACCTACACGATCGCTGTCAAGATGATGTATGAACAGATCGAAACGATCGACATGGGACCGTATGAGGCTATGGAATCGACAGGTGCTACCCGTATGAAATGTATGATCAAGGCTGCCTATCCGCAGGTGAGAGGCTACTTCTGGTCAACAGTCCTCTACTGCTTTGAAACCAACGTCAGAAGCGCGGCGATCCTTGGTTATGTCGGAGCCGGCGGTATCGGTGTGCAGATCAACGAACAGCTCAAGTGGAGAGCTTACGCCAATACAGGCCTGATGGTGCTGATCCTGATCATTACTGTGGTCGTAATAGAGACGATCAGCCGTGAAATAAGAAAGAAGCTTTTACAGGGATAATATGACAACAAAAAAACTTACTGTACAAGAACAATATAAGAAATATCCTCCAGTATGGCCACGCTTTGTAATATCAGCACTGGTGGTATTCGCTATTGTCTTATTGAGCAACTATTCTATTGATATCAAGGGCGTCAATCCTAAAGGTGTATTGATCGCCAAGGCGGCTCTTAAGGGTCTGATCTCGCCATCGTGGGCTCTGATCACTGATACATCGACATCCGGTCTAATGTACATGCTGATGGAAACACTGGCGATCGGATTGCTGGGAACGGTATTTGGCATCATACTGGCTTTGCCTTTGGCATTTCTGGCCAGCCGCAATATCTGTCCTAAATGGGTCAATGCCATATCTTTGTCGATCATCTCCATCATCCGTGCTTTCCCGTCATTCATGTATGGGATCATGTTTGTAAAAGCAGTCGGCCCGGGTGCCTTTGCGGGTGTTCTGTCAATGACGATCTCTTCAGTTGGCATGCTGGCAAAACTGCTGGTCGAAGCCATCGAAGATCTCAATCCGGGTATCATTGAAGCCCTGGATGCATCGGGATGTTCGTCATTTGAAAAGATCAGATACGGCATCATCCCTCAGCTTTCCAGCAACATCGTCTCGATCCTGATCTATCGTCTTGACATCAACGTCAAGAACGCTTCGATCCTGGGCGTTGTCGGAGCCGGTGGTATCGGTGCACCATTGATCTTCTCGATCGCTAAACAGTCTTGGCATGAAGTCAGTGCCATGCTGCTGGGCATGATAATCCTGGTCTTAGTACTTGAATACTTCTCGACAAGGCTGAGAAGAAAACTCTCGGTTGGTGAATGATCAGTAACGATCATAAGTGATCTTGATATGAACCCTCCAAACGGGGCTAACCCGTAAGGAGGGTTTTTAAATGGAATATGCAAAAAGAGATCTGAATTAAAGATGAAGATAAAAGGCCAGAGAATAAGATAAAATTCAACAAAATTATTCAGTCAGAGCATATTTGTTAAAAAATTCACAAAAACGTGTATAATATCGATGAGAGGTGAAAAATTATGAATGAGAAAAAAGTTGTCGTACTAGGCGGTGGTGTCTTAGGGACACAGATCGGCTTAGTCTGCGCGTATCACGGTTATGATGTCACGTTCTGGCTGAGGTCAGAATCTTCGATCGACCGTACTACACCGAAGATTGAAAGATATTCTGCCTTGATGCTGGAAGATCTGGCCAAAGCTAAAGCTTTGGTAGGCAACCCTATGGGTGCTTTCTATTATCCTAGAGGCATGATCAAAGACTGGAATAGTGCAACCGTTGAAAGCATCGATGCCTTGCTGAGAGATGGCAAGAAGAATCTGACAGAGAACATCCACATCGAGCTTGATCCGAAGAAGGCCGTCGAAGGTGCCTATATCGTCATCGAATCGATGTCAGAAGATCCTAAAGCAAAGATCGATGTCTATACCAAATTCAAAGATCTTCTCGATGAAGAGACGATCCTGGTCACCAATTCTTCCACATTGCTTCCGTCGATGTTTGCAGAATACACCGGCAGACCGGAAAAGTATCTGTCTATGCACTTCGCAAATACGATCTGGAAGAACAACACGGCTGAGATCATGGGACATGAAGGTACATCCAAAGAATACTATGACAAAGTCGTAGCGTTTGCTTCTTCGATCGGCATGGTCCCGCTCCAGCTGCACAAGGAACAGCCGGGCTACATCCTGAATTCCATGCTGGTACCATTCCTTTCAGCGGCGCAGGCCTTATGGGCTAACGGCGTTTCTGATCCGGAGACGATCGACCTGACCTGGAAACTGGCGACTTCCGCTCCTGCCGGACCTTTTGCGATCCTGGATATAGTAGGTCTGGAGACTGCATACAATATCAACCAGATGAAACCTAACGCTCAGATCGAAGGCACGATCGAAAACAGGATCGGCAAGCTTCTGAAAGAGAAGATCGACAAAGGCGAGACTGGTGTCAATGCCGGCAAAGGTTTCTACGATTATAAAAAGACATAATCAGCCTTACTTCTATCATTTAATTAAAAAACGTCGTGGTCATCAGATCACGACGTTTATATTGTTGACTGGTTCGAAGTCTATCTCTTTCTCCTTTTCTATATACTCTGCTATCAGTTCTACTGCACTCCTTTGGATCTCCATGATCGTAGGTGCGTTTTTCAGCATGTCATAGTCGCCGCCTCCGGCTGCCCGATAGTTGTTTATGCACAGAGTGAATTCATCATCGTCCTTCACAGGGACACCATGACGGGTAAGATAGGTGATCCTGTGTCCGATCGGATTGGATACCTTTATTTCATATTCGACTCCATCAAGCATATCGTAGTTATGGTGCTGCGGAGTAGGGAAGTCCCTTGATGGTTCGATGATGATATGATCATCTTCGACAGCCCAGAATTCCGCTGTCTTCTCAAGATATTCCTTGAGGATCTTGCCGGTGATCTTTTTGACTACCAGTGTATTAGGGAAGACATATGTTGCGACAAGATCTCTCATTGTGATCTTGCTTTCAAAACCCTTGGCAAACAAGAAGATGGCGCTTCCGGAGATGTCAGCATGGGAGACAGCGAAATTCACATTGTTGAGGAAAGTGACGATCTGAGACTTGTGAAGTCTGGCGTCGTTTTCGTCGTTTATTACAAGATCGACACTGCTTTCTCCCAAAGGCGTATCAAGCCATTTTTGACATCTGTTTTCCTCGTCCTGAGCGATCTCAAGAATCTTTTCATCAGGCTGTTCGTCTACCTTCATTATTTCCGTGGTGATCTCATTTGTTTCGGTATCGATCTCAACAAACGATAATTCAGTCCCCTGATGGTAGTTCTGGATATAGGCTGTATTGAACAGGACGCCTTTCATCGGACGATGCTGGTGACCGGTAAGCAGGATGTCGAGGTTATCGATCTGTCTGCACATCTCGTAACCCTGATTTTCACCGGTGCCTCCACCAAGTTCAGCGCCGGTGTCCGGTTCTTTTTCAAAACCGCCATGATAGACACCGATCACATAATCAGCCTTGCCTTCTTCCTTGATCTGCCTGCAGATATCTTTGGCGCAATCTAAAGCATCAACAAATTCAAAATCGATGATATTTTCCGGTTTTTCCCAGTTGGGGATAAAGTGTGTAACTACGCCAAACAAGGCGATCGTTTTACCGGCGATATTTATCAGATGATAGGGTTTTGATAAAGGTCTGCCTTTATAGATGATGTTGGCACTAAGACAGATTGAATCAAGCTTGTTGATATGTTCCATCAGAACATCCTGACCGTGATTGAAGTCATGGTTGCCCAGATTGAAGAAGTCATAGTGGATTTCGTTCATGATCGAAGTAATCGGATTTTCCTTATCAGCTTCTTTTTCGAAATGATAGTAGGCAAAAGGCGAACCTTCCAGGACATCGCCGTTATCGATGACGATCGTATTTTCGTTCCTTAATCTTTTGATCGTATGGCCAAGCAAGCCAAAGCCCTGTCTTTCCGGCTTGTTGTTGGCATAATTGTAGGGATAGATGTAGCCATGGACATCAGAGCTCATCAGGATCCTGATCTTATTGTTCATCGACATATTCCTCAAATACCTCGATCACTTTGCGCTGATAGACTTTGTTATCTATCTTCAAAAGGTCTCTGCCGATGGTGTTGTTGAAAGTAGTGATGACAGGCTTGCCATCGATCTCGATCTCTCTGGCTTTAAAAAGGAAATCGGTCCATTTCGCAAAGCCCCACTTAGGATCTCTTACAGATATGGCGTTGGTATAGTAGGTGCCATAGAGGGTCTTGCCGTTTTTCTTATGCAGAGCCCAGTCGCAGTTGACGATGCCGCAGCCCCAATGATCAGAACGGCGCACTACACCTTTCTTTGAATACCAGTAACAGCTTCCGGAATATGATTCGAAGTCCGGCTTGCGTTTAAGCGGTTCACATTCTTCATAAGTGACCATCGTGTTCTCAAAGAAGTTTATCTCACTGGCAGTTCCGTCCTGAAGACCTTCATAGAACTTCCTGGCGCTCTTAAAGTAACGATAGGCCTTGGTGAAAGACACTTCTTCTTCGATATTTTTTTCATGATATCTTTTTAACAGTTCTTCCTGTGTCATAGAAAATATACCTCGCTCTACATCCTTATTATACAAAATAGCTTGGACAGAATTATCTTAAAGAAGACCTGTCTCATGATCAAAAAGAGAAAATATAACGTATTCATGAACACAATCAGAAAACGTGATCAAAACTCATAACATTTGAATCTATTTGCTTAGGTTTGTGAGCCCAAAGAGACTTATTTGGATTATAATAATTGTATAAATCCATCTTTTAGTTATGGATTGAAAAAGGAGACAAAATGAAGAAACTTTTTAAAGCACTGATTGTTGTCCTTGTTGCGTTTATGCTTGCTGCCTGTGCGGGCAACGGCGGAAGCGGCAACGACAAACCTGCCGAAAAGACTCAGGTCACTTTCTGGCACACATTGACTGACCACGACGAAGAAATGGTTCAGGAGATCGTTGAAAAATTCAATGCTTCTCAGGATCAGTATGAAGTTGTTCAGTTAACTCAGCCACTTGAAGGATTTGAGGCTAAGGTATATGAAGCAGTTACCAACGGTACTGGACCAAGCCTTGTCTGGTTATATCCTGGTACAGCTACTGAATACGTAGACGAGGGCTTCTCTCTTGATTTCGGTCAGTATCTGAGCGATGCTGAATACAAAGACAGAGTAAGCGATGGTGTTTACGCTGCTTCTACTGACTATTCAGATGGCAAGCTCCATGCATTGGTTTGCACACTGACTGGTTCTATCATGTTCTACAACAAGGAACTGCTGGAAAAATACAACCTGGAAATTCCACAGACTTGGGATGACTTATACAACGCCTGCAAGACTGTTGTTGATGGCGAAAAAGCTGAAGGCAAAGACATCATCGGTTTCGGTCCGGACTCAGTTGACGTTGTAGGTATCGACGTATTATATCAGTTAGGCTTAGCTTATATTGATGATAATAACACTGCAAACGACTGGACAGATCCTAAGTTCGTTGAATGGATCGACTGGTGGAAGAATGCAGAAGCTGAAGGTTACTTCAAGCTCGTTGATGATGCTGGTTACCACTCAGGCCCATTCGGCAACGTTCAGTACTTCTGCTACATGGGATCTTCTGCAGGTATGAACTACATCACACCTAACGGATTCACAATCGTAACTGGACCAGTTCCACAGGTCGCAGGCGGAAGAAAGTATAACGAACTGACAGCTCGTGCACTTGTTGGTTTCACAAAGGACGAAACAACTGATGCCGGTGCTGCTGCATTCGCAAGCTACTTCACACAGGCTGAAAACAACCTGCCATTCTGCCAGAAGTACTCTGCTTCAACTCCATTCAAAGATGTTGAAACTTCAGATGTATACAAAGAATACTTCAACGGCAGCGTAGCTCAGCAGGCTTTCGCTTCTATGTTAGACTACATGTATGCTCGTAAGGCTGTTGTAGGTCAGACAGCATGCAAGGAAGCTATCATGCAGGCTTTAAAAACTGCTATCATCGCTGGTGAAGATACAGCTACAGCTTTAGCTTCTGCTCAGGCTCAGGCAAACGCTGCATTAAGCGAATAGTACAAACTGTAAAACATTACTGGGAACACCGTGATCTTTCACGGTGTTCCTCGTAATACAAGTAATATGAAAATGTGAGACCTTCTGTTAAACAGGATGTTTGACATGTTCATATAACCAGATAGATTTACAAACAAAAAAAGACAATAATTACGGGATAAATATAAGACTGACTTCAAATATAATTCTGGGAGGATAGGTATGAAAATACGTCTTGAACATATCGTCAAGCGATTTGACGATAATATCGCAGTAAATGACTTTTCTGCTGTGATCGAATCCGGTGAACTTGTCACGCTGCTTGGTCCGTCAGGCTGCGGCAAAAGTACCATGCTGAACATGCTGTCAGGTATCCTTTACCCGACAGAAGGAAGGATCTACTTCGATGATGACGATGTTACTTTTGTTTCGCCTGAAAAAAGAGGTATCGGACTTGTTTTCCAGAACTATGCATTGTATCCGCATATGACAGTTCTTGAAAACATCTGCTTCCCTCTGGAGATTAAAAAAGTTCCAAAGAAGGAAAGGATCGAGAAAGCCAAGAAGATGGCTGAACTTGTTCACGTTGAAGGAATGCTCAACAGAAAGCCTGGACAGCTCTCAGGTGGTCAGCAGCAGCGTGTCGCTATTGCCCGCGCCCTGGTAAAAGAGCCTAGACTTCTGCTTCTTGATGAACCGCTCTCCAACCTTGATGCAAGATTAAGAATCGAGATGAGGGAAGAGATCAGAAGGATCCAGCTGGAAACAGGTGTCACAACGATCTTCGTTACTCACGACCAGGAAGAAGCCATGTCTATATCCGATCACATCATCCTGATGAAGCTCGGTGTCCTGCAGCAGTATGACAAGCCGCAGTATCTCTATGATCAGCCGGCCAACTGTTTCGTTGCCGACTTCCTTGGCAACCCTCCTATCAACAAGGTTGAAGGTGTCGTTGAAGGAGGAAAAGTTCTGCTTGGAGGAAACAAGGAAGATTCACAGGTAAGAGTTGAAAACGTACCTGATGGAACAAAGGTATACCTTTCATTCAGAGCTGAGAGTGTCATCCTCAACAACAATTCACCGCTCAAGGCTAAAGTCGTCATGACATCTGTCATGGGCAAGGAGATCATCACTTCCTTCATCATGGCAGGCAAGGAAGTTCGTGGCTATATGAATTCCGATGTTGAACTAAAAAGAGATGAAGAGATCGGCATCAGTTTCAAGAACAGCGGCGTATTCGTGTTTGACTATGAAAGTGGAGAACGCTACTTATGATTAAAAGGCCTTTTTTCGAAAGAATTAAGCCTCTGATCTATCTGCTACCGTTTATTATCTCGGTATCGATCTTTACTCTGTATCCGATCGTAAACGTCATCAGAATGTCGTTCCTCGAGGGTTACAAGTATCTGACCGGTGCCTATACGGGAGTCGGTTTTGGCAACTATGAAAAAGTTATCAATGACCAGTATTTCAGACAGGCTATCTCAAATACTTTCAAATATGTTCTCTTTGTTGTCCCTATCTCAACGGTCATCGCCGTCATCCTGGCTAACCTGTTGAATCAGAAGATCAAATTCCAGTCGTTTTTCCAGACAGCCTACTTTTTGCCGATGGTCACATCATCACTGGCTGTAGGTCTTTCATGGAGATTCATGTTTAATGATAAATACGGCGTATTGAACTACCTGCTGTCACTTTTGGGGATCGATGCGGTATCTTTCCTTGGTGATATCGCCGGCAACTTTACAGCGGTCGTGATATTCGGTATCTGGGCGATATTGCCTAATACGATCATCCTGCTTTTGTCAGGTTTGCAGAATATCGACCCGCTTTATTACACGGCGGCCAAGGTCGATGGCGCCAAGACGCTGAGGATCTTCTTCAGGATCACGGTTCCGCTATTGGCACCTACCATCATGCTGGTAGTCATCATCAACATGATCTCAACGTTCAAGATGTACCACGAACTGTTCCCGTTATTTAACGGTCCGGGCGTTGCGTACAGCCTGTTTACCGTCGTCTACTATATCTACTATGGATTCAGATTCATGACTCCGCCTAAATACGGCTATGCTGCAGCAGCTGCTGTCATGCTGCTGGTCATCGTCTTCGTCTTTACGATGCTGCAGCGCGGAATCCAGGCTT
>JAFWKS010000054.1 GCA_017511325.1 Erysipelotrichaceae bacterium | reverse complement strand
TCAATATCGACAAGAATGCTATCAAGGGCGTCGACTATATGATCAGGTTCATCACCAAAGTTATAAACAGTTCAGATGAAGACATCGCATGTAAACCGAAGATCTTGATCACCAAAAGAACCAGGACAAAGATAGCTGAAGAGGTGGTCGAAGGCGTCAGGGACATGTTTTCGGCCTACACCTTTGATACAACGGTGGCCAATCAGAACGCACCTGCCGAAAAGCAGACGTTCATTGAAGACTATTTCATGATCAACAACACAAAAACAAAGGTAGGAAGAGACTACAGGGATCTCGTCAACGAGATCAGAAGGGAGATGAACTGATGGATCTGGGAATCAGATTAGGAAATATCAACAGCATTGACGAAATAGGTGAAGCCAAGGCAAACAAACTGATCTTCATACCGATTAAGCAGCTTGTGCCCAATGAGAAAAACAGGGATGAGCTCTTTGTGGATGATTCCCTGAAGGAATCGATAAAAGAAATTGGACTCAATGTTCCGCTTGATGTCATAGAACTGGAAGACGGAAGATACGAGATCACCAGCGGCGAAAGAAGATATACAGCTTTCCTGTCGCTTATAAGAGATGATCCTGAGTTTACCTATCTGTGGAAAGGAAATACCAGAATCTCTCCTGTAACAAAGGGAATTCCCTGTACCGTCAACAGAAGAGAACTTACCGATGAAGATAAAGATCTGATCAGGCTGATCGGCAACAAGGCAAGAGACTACGATCCGCTGGAACTCTACAATCTTTTTCAGACTGCCGAAAAGGCATATGAAAGCAAAAAGAAGAAGAACGAGATCGTCTGGGGTGACGGCAGAAAGGTGGACTGGCTTGCGGATTATCTCAGCATATCGCCAAGAACTATACAGAAGATGCTGGAAGACAAATGGATAATCAACAGCAAAAATATCAAAGATGTAAAGAAAGCTGGAAGCTATACGCAGTATCAGAATTCCTTGAAAGAGGCTGCTTCCGGGAAAACAGCGAAGAAAAATGACAATTTCAACAAGGAGTTTGCCTTCTTAGACAAGGTGCAGAAGCATCACACAAAGATGGATTTTGAAAAACTCAGCATCAATGACTGGCAGTTCGAGGATCTCAGGAAAAACGCGATCCTGACCGTGCAGTCGATCATGGAGAAATACGGACTGAGCAAGAAAGATCTTTGAATCATCAAACACACATAAAGGGAAAGGAGGATGGAACGATGCCAGAAAAGACAAAAGGCAATACCAGAAAGCACTACAGACACGGCTTTGTGACGCTTGATGCCCGGATGTACAGAGACAAAACATTGAGCCTAAAAGAGAAGGGAATGATTGGAATGCTGTTTTCACTACCCGACGACTGGGACTTCTCGTCGGCCGGGCTTGCCAGCATCCTTTCCGAAAGCAAGAATACTGTCAATTCAGTTCTGCAGTCTCTGGAGAATAACGGCTATCTGAAAAGAACAAGGATTTATGAAGACGGTAAAGTTGCCGACTGGTTCTATGATTTCTATGATTATCCGGCATTCCCGAAAAAGGATCCTGAGAATAAAGAGTCCAAGAAAAAAGGGGACCTAGATCCCAAAAATGAAGATCTAGGAAATCAAGATCTAGAAAATGAAGATCTTGAAAATGAAGATCTTGAAAATGAAGATCTTAAGAATTGTGACGGTAATCTATATACCCATGAATCCAATAAACAAGAATCTAAAAATAATGAATCTATTGTCGACGACGAAAAAGAAAAGGAACTGTTTGATACTGAAAGATTAATTGCAGCGGCAGCCATAGAGATCGCAAGGATCAACGAAGCGTACAGATCGAGCGATTCATCTGAAAAAGCAGTCAGATTTATAAAAGAAATCTGCGAG
>JAFWKS010000053.1 GCA_017511325.1 Erysipelotrichaceae bacterium | reverse complement strand
GATGACGTCTTTCGTTCATTAAAGGACTTCAAAGGATTGGGCGTCTTCAATCAGTATGACCGCGATGTCTCCATGATCAGACAAATGTATGATCTGGGGAACAGGCTGGGAAGGAAAACAGTGCTTGAACCTTCTCTTGCGTACATCCTTTATGAATTCACCGGGATCAAGACCAAGATCTGTCAGATCGAGGGCAGCGTGACCCCGGAATACTGTAAACAGATGGAAAAAGACTGGGAAATTATCTCTGTCGACGAGATAAGAAAAGCGCCTGAAAGATATCTGCTGCAGAACAGTTACCGCAACATCATGTCTCTGACGGACTTCGACGGGATCGAAGGAAAATATTTCCATCTTTTCGGTGAACCACTGGTTGAAGGCCAGAAAGCCTGGAAAATCATGCGAAACGTCTTGGATAAACTAAGCTGGCAGTTCTTCAGCTACAGCAACCTCTATTCCTTCTCTCATGCATATCCAAATCAGCTGGCATATCTGGTGAAACAGATCGACGCAAAAAGCGTTGTCGCTGTACATTCCAAGGATCCCGACAGGCCGAATCCAGGTGACAGTATTCAGATCTTCCCAGAAGAAGGAAAAGACTACATCCTGAAAAACGGAGAACTGAGACTCCTGGATAAGTAAATGAAAGATGCAGGTAGCCCTCTGAAGATCCTGGTCTGAATCTCTTCTGTATCGCCTTGATCATTAGCTTAGATGATCTCATACGATTCAGGCATTTCACACATAACATGTTTTCACTGCTTGGGTATTATGATCCCAAGCTTTTTATTATCACCAGTCTTCATAAATCTGTTTTCTTTGAAACAGAAACAATGTGACCATTGATCGTTTCGACATCCCTGCCTTTATCTCTGAAAGAACTATATAATTCCGGAAAACAGTTTTAAGGATATAACTTATAATACAATTTAAGTATGGAAAACCTCTTCCCCTATTCTTTTAATGAGAAGCGTTACCACACCTTCAATTATTACCTGAAAAGCAGATATCACGGCAAGGTATCCAAAGTCATCCTGGATGCGGGTTTTACCTGTCCCAATCGTGACGGAAAAAAAGGATATGGTGGCTGCATCTTCTGTTCTGCTTCCGGCTCGGGAGACTCAAACCTCGCTCGAGAAAAGAACATCTATGATCAGTATCTTGAAAACAAGAAAGTCATGGACAGAAAGTGGCCGAATTCTCTGTATATCCCCTACTTTCGGGCTTATTCCAATACCTATGGGCCATTAGAGAAGATCAAGGCGATGATCGAACCGTTTATCAGTCTGGACGAAGTTGCCGAGATAGCGATAGCCACAAGATGCGACTGTCTTGAAGATGATGTCATAGAATATCTTGATTCGCTTGCGAAACAAAAACCGATCTGGCTTGAAATGGGACTGCAGACTTCCAGTAACGAAACAGGTGAAATAATAAACAGGAAGTACAGCTTCGAAGAATTTACTGACGCTTTATGCAAGCTGGATAATACCAGGATCAAGACCTGCGTCCATGTCATGAACGGTCTTCCTTTTGAAGACAAGGAGCAGATGCTCAAAACTGTCAAAGACATTTCTCATCTGCCTTTTGACGGCATCAAGATCCATATGCTTCACATCATCAGGAATACAGCTCTTTCAAGGATGCATGAACTGCATAATTACAGTCTCATCTCCCGAGAGGAATACATAGAGCTCGTCGTAAAACAGCTTGAACTGCTAAGACCGGAAGTTGTCGTGCAAAGGCTGACCGGTGATCCGATCAAGGAAGATCTAATCGCTCCAGTGTGGCTGTTAAACAAGACCACTATCCTCAACGACATAGATAAACTGATGCGAAAACTTGATACCTGCCAGGGAAGAAGATATGAACAATAACACCTTCGTCCATAAATATATAAGATCGCTCATCACTAAAGACGATATAACCGTAGACATGACAGCCGGAAATGGGAACGACACTCTCCTGCTTGCCAGACTGTCAAAGAAAGTCTACGCTTTTGATGTCTCTAAACAAGCCATAGACAATACGAAAGAAAGAATAAAGGACTATGACAACGTCGTCCTTATCAATGACAGTCACGCCAATGCCGAAAAATATGTCAAAGAAAAAGTCAGGCTCTTCATCTTCAATCTCGGCTATCTGCCCGGCAGCGATCAGACAAGCATCACCAAGGCAGATGTCACACTTGAAGCTTTCAAGAAAGCCTGCGGCTTGCTTGAAAAAGGCGGATATATCGTGATCACCTTCTATCTCAAACAGAAAGGCGGTCTTGATGAATATTATCTATTAAGTGACCACATTAATAAAAACAGGTTTCAGATCACTGAAACCTATCGTCAGGATAAACCGTTTTCTCCTATAACCTGGATCATCAGAAAGATCAGTCGAGCACACTAGTATACTGTTCGTATTTGTACAGGCTGCTGGCAGCATTCCAGGTCAGATATCCATCATCAACACCAGCTCTGCGCAGACCGTCGATCTGGCCGGCGATCGCACTGCTGTCATAGACGACATCATAAGGATCGGAGTTCTGAGCCATGATCCAGGTACGGCATTTAGCTTTGTCGTAAGTGTTTTCCTGAGCATAGTAAGTTGCCTTGCCCCAGGAATACATCAGTGCACCAGGATTGCTCCAAGGTTCAGCGATGCCATAGGCATATGCAGAGAAATGGTCAGGATAAGGCATTGAGCTTATCGCATCGACCGCATTGGAGATAGCTGGCCAGAACTGTCCGTAATAGGAAACAAAGGCTGAGAATGATGAGTCGGAATCACCGCTCGTCTCGCCAAAGACATCAGCTGAAACATAAGCACCGGCATTGTGCAGATACTCGCTCGCATATCTCAGGAAGTTGGTCACGCCCTGAGCTCTGGTCTCATCATAGACGTTTCGCAGTTCAACATCTTCCACATCTTCAGGAAGACGGACATAGTCAAACTGGATCTCATCGAAGCCCAGTTCATTGACCGCTTCAAGAGCCAGAGCCAGATTGTACTCCCACATTTTGCGTGAATAGATACTTGGCCATTTTACTGAACCGTAGCTGTAAAGATCACCGTTGTAAAGCAGAGCTTCATCAGGATTGTCGATCGCAAAGCTGTCATCCTTGAAAGCCGTGATACGGCCGATCAGATAATAGCCTGCATCCTTCAGTTTTTGGATATTGCTTCTATACGATTCATAGCTGTTAGGAATGTTGTAAGTAGATGGTGCATATTCCTGAGCTGTTGGTGATTCATAGGCGAGCTGCGTATCGATGTAGCAGTCTTTGATGTCTACGACGAACGCATTGATGCCCGGCGTCTGTTTCGCCAGAGCTATATAGTCATCAGCCGAAGATATGGCCTCTGCATTGATATAAAGACCGTTGACCTTTTCAGGCATCTGTCTCTTAGGCGTAAATTCTTCTTTATGATAGTAATCGATCAGCTCCGGAGAACCGCCTTCACCGAAATAGACATCCGCATAGATACTTGAATCCAGCTTTGTCTCATAGTATTCCTGTGCAACATATTTTGAAGATATATATCCGGTATCATTGACTTTATAATAATCGACTGTACCGTCATTAAGCAGTTCATGGTATCCGCTTATAGTCAGATGCGTACCTTTCTTGATGAAATCCGCAATACGGAAATCATCATAGTCCTTAGTCAGGACATGATCCCTCAAGGCATAAAGATCGCTTTCTCTTACGCACTGATCTCTGCTTTCAACGAGATAGTCATCTGAAACATAATAGACAGTATCGTTATATACCAGCTGATTGTATTCCACATCATCGACTTTGGCTTTCTTTGACTTGATCTGTGCTTCAAAGCCTCTAAAGAAGACCAGTTCATTGCCATCCTTGTCATAAAGGGAGATCGTCGGCTGATCGCTGGCAAGATAGTAGGTATTGGTCTTGCTGTAGTTTTCGTCGATATAACGCACGAGAATGCCTCCACCCAGTGATACCAGCAGGAGCGTGAGAAGCAGACACATTATCAG
>JAFWKS010000052.1 GCA_017511325.1 Erysipelotrichaceae bacterium | reverse complement strand
CAAAAAATGAAAAAACCGGAACTTCTTTCACCGGCAGGGAATTTTGCCTGCCTCAAAGCCGCAATAGCCGGCGGTGCTGATGCCGTATATCTCGGTGGCAAGAATTTTTCAGCACGGGCTTTTGCGAATAACTTCGACAATGAAGAACTAATTCAGGCGATCAGATATGCCCATCTTAGAGGTGTCAGAATCTTTGTGACACTCAATACTCTGCTCAATGAAAAAGAGTTTGAGAATGCCCTGAAATTGGCTGATTTCTATTACAGAAACAATGTGGATGCACTTCTGATACAAGATCTGGGCCTTTATTACGTTCTAAAAGAGAGATATCCCGATTTCGAACTTCACTGTTCAACTCAGATGCATGTCCACAATCTTGAAGGTGTCAAAAACGCAAAGAGACTTGGATTTAAAAGAGTAGTTCTGGCCAGAGAATCTGACCTGGAACTTATTAGAGCGTGCTGCAGGCAGGGGATAGAAATAGAAGTCTTCGTTCATGGCGCGATCTGCGTTTCCTATTCCGGCCAGTGTCTGACGTCTTCGTATTCAAAGTCCCGTTCAGCCAACAAGGGCATGTGTGCTCAGTGCTGCAGACTTAAATATGACCTTTATGAAGATGATCATAAAGTAAAAACCGATACAAAATATCTCCTTTCACCAAGAGACAACTGTCTGATCGATGATATATCCGATCTGATCGAAGCCGGTGTATCTTCTTTCAAGATCGAAGGACGCATGAAATCGAGCGCCTATGTCGGCTATGTGACAAGTCTTTACCGTAAAGCCATCGATGAATATTTTGAAGGAAACAGATATCAGATAACTGATGAAGAACTTGATAGACTTAAAGTACTTTTCAACCGCAACTTTACAGATGATCTGCTCCATGATAGAAATGAACTCTTCGGTCAGAAGACACCTAATCATCAGGGCATTGAGATAGGTGAGGTCCTCTTCAACAAAAACGATCATACCTATATCAGGTTAAGCAGAGATCTCAATCAGTTCGACGGAATAAGGATCAATGAATTCGGCTGTATCGTGAACATGCTTTATAAAGATGGACTTCTGGTAAACCATGGTTCAAAGGGCGAGACAGTCTCGATCCTGAGCAAAGAAAAGCTCAGCGGCAAAGTGTACAAGACTTTGGATCACATCCTGGAAAACGATATCAACAGTACACTGGAGAAAAAGATTCCTCTTGATATAGAACTATCCATCTACCCGAATAAGAATGTGGATGTAAGCCTTAAATGTCTGAACGATAAATATACCATCTCGACAGGAATCATCACTCAGAAAGCCTTAAAAGCGCCTTTAAACAAAGATACGGTCATCAGACAGTTTGGAAAACTTAATGATACTGAGTATTTCTTAAATAGTCTTATTTTAAACAGTGAAGATGCTTTCTTAAGTGTTTCACAGTTGAATGAGATAAGAAGGAATGCGATCGAGCAATTCAATGAATACCGTCTTAACAGTTTCAGAAGAAATGAGATCAGATCAGATATAGATCCTGTTGAACTGAAAGATGATAAAGATGAAGGTGAGAT
>JAFWKS010000051.1 GCA_017511325.1 Erysipelotrichaceae bacterium | reverse complement strand
AATTCATCAACCCTGATGATGGCACTGTTTACGGTTCTGAAATGATGCTGGCAAAATATGTCGCTGACTGCCTTGGTGTCAAGCTCAAGATCGAAACGATGGATTTCAATGCTGTTCTTACAGCTGTCGATACCGGCAAGGTCGATATGGCTTTCTCAGGATTCGGCTGGAAAGCAGACAGAGCAGAAGCTTTTGAGCTTTCAGTCGGCTATATCGGTGATGACAGTGTCACTTACCACACTCTGATCGTTCCGGCTGCCGATGCAGACAACTACAAGACGCTGGCTGATTTTGTCGGCAAGCACATCGTAGCTCAGGCCGGTTCTTTACAGCAGATGTATGTTGAAGACCAGATCGTCGCTTTAGAAGAAAACTAAGAAGAATTATGGGACCAAGTATATTAGATGTATTCAAGGAATACTGGCCGATCTTTCTTAAAGGTACCATTGGTACCCTGAGATATGCCTTTATTGCCGTATCAGGTGGTTCTGTGTTAGGTGCGTTTGTAGCTTTTGCGCACCTTTCTAAAAATAAGATCATCTCGGCGATCTCTTCGGCATATGCCAATATCCTAAGAGGAACGCCATTGCTGGTGCAGATGTATATAGCTTACTTCTTTCTGCCGCTGGTCATTCCGTTTCTCAATAATGTCGACAAGGAAGTCTATGTCCTGATCGCCTTGACGCTGAACTCCTCCGCTTACGTTTCAGAAATAATCAGAGGCGGTATCAAGTCCGTAGATATCGGCCAAAGCGAAGCCGCAAGATCGCTGGGCATGTCTGCTTCCCATACGATGACCAAGATCATCCTGCCGCAGGCTATCAAAAACATCCTGCCGGCTCTGGCAAACGAATATATCGCCATGATCAAGGAAACATCTCTGGCCGGCACCTTCATGCTTTACGAACTGATGTACACCAGAACAATCCTGGCCAACAAGTATCTTTCATGGCAGCCGTTATTCATCATCGCCGCCATCTATCTGATACTGACTGTCGTCTTGACGACGCTGGTCAAAGTTCTTGAAAGGAGGTTGAGCGTAAGTGACTGATATGCAATCTCCATTGATCGAAACAGTCAATCTCAAAAAGAATTTCAATGATCTTCAAGTCCTGAAAGGGATAAGTGAGAAGATCTATAAAGGTGAAGTCGTCTGCATCATCGGCCCATCAGGCGGTGGCAAGTCGACATTCCTGAGATGTCTCAATATGCTCGAAGAACCTAGTTCCGGCGAAGTTTACTTCGAAGGAGCAAAACTGGATCCCAAGAGCACCAATATCGATCTGCACAGGCAGAAGATCGGCATGGTCTTCCAGCAGTTCAATGTCTTCCCGCATCTGACTGTCATGGAAAACATCACGCTGGCCCCGACGCTGGAAAAGAAAGTTCCGCTTGAACAAGCCAGGGAAAATGCCCTGAAGCTGCTCAAGCAGGTCGGCCTTGAAGACAAGGCCAACGAATATCCGCGCAAGCTCTCCGGCGGTCAGAAACAGCGTCTGGCGATCGTCAGAGCCATGGCCATGGAACCGGATGTCATGCTGTTTGACGAGCCAACGTCAGCCCTGGACCCGGAAATGGTCAAGGGTGTCCTGGAGGTCATCAAAAAGCTTACCGACTCTGGAATGACATGTGTTATCGTCACACACGAAATGGGCTTTGCCAGAGAAGTGGCGGATCGGGTCCTGTTCATCGATGAAGGTATCGTCATGGAAGAAGGAACACCTGAAGAGATCTTCAACGATCCAAAGAATCCTAGAACGAAGGAATTCCTGTCACAGGTACTGTAGGAGGTAAAAATGAAGACCACTTTTGCCTATGATCACTACTACAAATACGAAGAACTGGAAAACGTTCTTCAAACGTTACAGAAAAAATATCCTGATCTGATGCAGCTTGATGTCAACTGCGTCACACTGGAAAACAGAAATCAGTATATTGCGACTCTGAGCAATAAAAAAACCGGCGACCCGTTGAAGAAGCCGGCCTTATACATCGACGGTAACATCCACGCTGGCGAAGTTACAGCTTCCATGTGTGCCATGCACACTATCGACTATCTGCTTACAAACTGCGAAACAGACAAGGCCATAAAGAAGCTGCTTGATGAATCAACTGTCTACGTCATCCCCAGAGTATCTCCTGATGGCGCTGAAACCTATTTAAGTACGCCTTACGCTTTGAGGAGTGTCGATCGTGAATACATCATCAAGCAAGGCGGCATCAAAGAAAAAGACCTCGATGATGACGGCGTGATCAGGATGATGCGCATAAAGACCCCTTACGGTGCCTGGAAAAAAGATCCCGAAGATCCTGAACTGATGGCATTGAGAGATCCTTCAGACAATGAAGGAGAATTCTATGACATCTATCCTGAAGGCCTTTTGGAGAGATATGACGGTGATGAAAATCTCAAGATCAAGGAAACAGAATGGGGCCTGGATTTCAACCGCAATTTCCCATATGGCTGGTTCCCTGAAGGAAGACAGGAAGGAGCCGGCGCTTATCCTTTAAGCAATATCGAAACAAAAGCTATCGTCGACTTTGTCATAGCTCATCCGAATATCGGCGGAGCAGCGATCGGCCATACCAGCGGAGGAATGATCTTGTGCCCTCCTGGCACAAAAGCCTCTGATAAAGCCCCGGCCTATGACAACAAGATCATCAAAGCTATTGCCAAGATGGGCGAAGAAGAACTGGGATATAAAGCATTGAACATCTTCGATACGTTCCTCAGTTCACAGGAATTCTATGATTCTGGAGCGCTTGACGACTGGATGTATGAAACTCAGGGCATTCCCGCCTATACGATGGAATACTGGGATGTCTCATCTAAAGCCGGCATGCCATTTGACTGGGAAAACAAGAAAAGCGAAGATGCGGAAAAGGAAGTTAAGAGATTTGCCGTGGACAAGGATGCGCAGCTGGTTGCTGAGAACATCGCTGCACAGCTTGAGAACCGTATTTCCTTCCGTCGTGCTATGAAGTCCTGCATGCAGAGAGCTATGAGAAACGGCGCTCTGGGCATCAAGACTATGTGTGCCGGCCGTCTGGGCGGTGCTGATATGGCACGTACCGAGTTCTACAGTGAGGGAACGATCCCGCTGCAGACACTGCGTGCTGATATCGACTATGGTTTTGCTGAGGCAGATACCACATACGGAAAACTTGGTGTTAAGGTTTGGATTTACAAAGGCGAAGTACTTCCGTCTAAGAAAGAAGGGAGAGATAAATAATGTTAATGCCCAAGAGAGTAAAACGTCGTAAACAGTTCCGCGGTTCTATGGCGGGTAAAGCCCTTCGCGGCAACAAGATCACTTACGGTGAGTATGGTCTTGTTTCTACCGAGCCCTGCTGGATCAAGTCAAATCAGATCGAAGCTGCCCGTGTTGCCATGACCCGTTACATCAAGCGTGGCGGTACCGTTTGGATCAAGATTTTCCCGGACAAGCCGGTTACAGCAAAGCCTGCTGAGACCCGTATGGGTTCCGGAAAAGGAACTCCGGAATACTGGGTTGCAGTTGTAAAGCCGGGACGCGTCCTGTTTGAGATGGCAGGAGTT
>JAFWKS010000001.1 GCA_017511325.1 Erysipelotrichaceae bacterium | reverse complement strand
TCCAAGCAAGGGAACGATGATCACATCGATGTCTGAACTGTCTATAAGGATCGCATCATCAGGATCCGGTTCTTTAATTCCGTAACTGTTGGTGATGAATTCATTGTTGTTGGGGATCCAGGCATCCATGTATTTGCCTCCATATATGACAGGAAGGGCAGCCTTGAATCTTTCGTTGATCATTGAGACATCTACTTCATTGTTGAAAGGGCAGTATGAAAAGACAGTCTTTTCTTCAAGGTAAGGCAGCAGTTTTTTACAGATGATCTCTGATTTTTCTTTTCTTTCTTCTTCAGAAAGATCATTTCTTGTCTGAAGACAGATTTCTCTTAATTCTTTTTTGTCAGCCATTGTTTCTTTCTGTCAGCGAATAAATACATCCGCAGTAATTCTGATGATAGAGCCCAAGCTCCTTGTTCATCTTTTCGTTTCTGGTAATGCCGTCATCTTTTTTGAAGTCGGCATATAGATAGGTCGTATTCGGATACTGTTTCTGCAGCTGTTCTCCGATCTCGTTGATCCAGTCTGCATTCTTGCGGTTGGATATCGACATTACGGTCGTGCAGTAGGCATATCTGTGCTTGCAGGCATATCTGAATGTTTCTTCCATTCTCAGCCTGTAGCAGAGCCTGCATCTTTTGCCGCCTTCAGGTTCATCTTTGAATTCCGCAAGTTTCTTTGTGTAGCCTTCATTGTCATAAGTATCTACGATGAGATTTATTTCCGGATCATCAAGATGAAGAAGATAGGCCTTAAGGGCTTCGAGCCTTCTTTCAAATTCTTCGTATGGATAGATATTGGAATTGGAGAAGAAGACCGTTATTTTGAAATATCTGCTTAGATAAACTAAAGGATAAACAGAACAGACACCGCAGCAGATGTGGATCAGAAGTTCCGGTCTGCCTTTTAGTTCACTTATCTGTTTGTAGTGTTTCTGCAGGTTATTCATTGTCTATAAACATGGAATCGCCAAAGGAGAAGAAGCGATATCCGTTTTCGATCGCAACCTTGTAGGCATTCAGGATCATTTCCCTTGAACATAATGCCGCGATCATCATGATTAGCGTCGATTTAGGCAGATGAAAATTGGTGATCTGACAGTCTATGCTCTTGAATTCATAAGGAGGATAGATGAAGATCGAAGTATCTCCGGAACATTCTTTGAATTCTCCGTATCTGTTGATGATGGTTTCCAGTGTCCTGGTCGAAGTCGTACCTACCGCAATGATCCTTCGTCCTTCTTTTTTGGCAAGGTTTAACCTTTCAGCAGTATGCTTCGACATCGTGTAGTACTCTGAATGCATCTTGTGGTCTTCAACATTTTCTTCCTTGACCGGTTTGAAAGTCCCCAGTCCTACATGAAGGGTCACATCAAGGATCTCTATCCCTTTGGCTTTGATCCTTTCAAGCAATTCGTCGGTAAAATGCAAGCCGGCTGTCGGGCAGGCGGCAGAACCGTTGATCTGCGCATAGACATTGTTGTAGCGGTCATTATCCTTCAGCTTTTCATGGATATAAGGCGGGGTAGGCATCATGCCTACTTCATTTAAAACTTCCAAGAAGATGCCTTCATAGTGCATCAGGAAGACTCTGATGCCTTCGTTTCTTCTTTCGATGCATTCACCGTAAAGCTTGTCGGAAAACTCGATGATCGTTCCGGTCTTGATGGCCTTGGCGTTGCCGCACAGGCACTCGCAGATATTTCCTTCGATCTTCAGGATCAGTACTTCGACCTTAGCCCCGGTATCTTTCTTGGTACCGTAGAGTCTGGCCGGGATGACCTTGGAATTGTTCCTGACTAAAACATCACCGGGTTTGAGATAGTCGATGATATCATAAAAATGTCTGTGTTCGATCTCGCCTGTATTCTTATGCAAAACCAGCAGGCGGGACTCATCTCTTTTATCAGTCGGATGCTGAGCGATCAGCTCTTCCGGCAGTTCAAAATCAAAATCAGAAAGTTTCATTAGAATCCTCTTTCATCAAAACCGTATTTCTTAAGTATCTCTTCTTTGTATTCCAGGAATCTATCCTGGGTGATAGCTTCGCGTATCCCTTCCATGAATCTAATGAGGAAACGCAGGTTGTGGATCGACATCAGTCTGTTGCCCAGACCTTCATCATTTCTGAACAGATGGTTCAAATAGGCCTTTGTATATTTTCTGCAGCATTCACAGTCGCATTCCGGATCAAGTGGCGAGAAATCTTCCTTGTAGATATTCTTCTTGATATTGATACGTCCCTTGGAAGTCATGAGCGTTCCGTGTCTGGCAATCCTGGTAGGCAGGACACAGTCGAACATATCGACGCCTCTTTCAACGGCTTCAAGAATATCGTTGATCGCCCCGATGCCCATTTCGTATCTTAGCTTGTTTTCAGGAAGATACGGGATCGTATAGTCCAGCATCTTGTAATGAGTTTCTTTGCTTTCACCGACAGAAGTGCCACCGATCGAATAGCCGTCAAAATCCATTCCCACGAGCTTTTCCGTGCAATACTTTCTCAGATCAGGAAACTCGCTTCCCTGAACTACGCCGAACAAGGCCTGATCCTTTCTGGTGTGGGCATCCTTGCCTCTTTTAGCCCAGCGCAGAGTCCTGTCAACGGAATCCTTTACGTAATCATAGGAACTTGGATAAGGGATACACTCATCAAAGGAAATGGCGATATCCGATCCGATCGCTTCCTGGATGTGAATGGAATCTTCCGGCGACATGAACAGTTTTGAGCCATCAAGATGCGATTTGAAGGAAACGCCTTCTTCGCTTATCTTGCGGCTGTCAGCCAGCGAAAAGACCTGGAAGCCTCCCGAATCAGTCAGGATCGGTCCGTCATAATTCATGAATTTATGGATTCCTCCGGCTTTGATCAAAGTCTCAGGACCGGGTCTGAGCCAAAGGTGATAGGTATTGCCAAGGATTATCGATGCGTGGATGTTCTTTATGTCATCACTGGAAAGAAACTTGACTGTTGCCTGTGTGCCTACCGGCATGAAGACAGGCGTGTCGACCATCTTGCCGAAAACATTCAGTTTTCCTAAACGGGCTTTGCAGTTTTTATCCTGATGTATAAGTTCGTATCTGAATTCGTTTTTTTCCATACCCTATTATCATAACATATACGTGTTATACTAATTTTATGAGATCAAAAGAACTGAAGACTTACAATCTGCCCACAGAAAACCAGGTTCTCGCCCAGATCGATGCGAAGCCTAATTTTCTTTTTACGATCTTGATCCTGATGGGCTTAGCCTTCTTTGTCTTTGATCATACAAATCCCTACGGAGTCTTTGTGACGATCGTTGCAGTCATAGCGATGATCTATATGCCAAGAGTGGTGATGATGGAGTTCTATCAGGACTACCTGGTCATGTACAACAAAGCCGATAAGACCAACTGCGTACTGATCTATTATGATGAAGTAGCTTCCTGGTCCTATGTCTGGGGCGCCAACCGCGACTTTCTTTTGGTTGAACTCTCTGATGGAAACGAGGAGATCATCGAGGCATTCTCCAAGACGATCTTTGAAAGCAATATGAACAGATTTTTAAGGGACAAACATAAAAAACAATGAGGATCGTAGCTTTGGATTTTGAAACAGCGAACCAGTCGATGGCTTCAGC
>JAFWKS010000050.1 GCA_017511325.1 Erysipelotrichaceae bacterium | reverse complement strand
TCGCATAGAGGACGGAATCGTCCAGGTCATTATGAAAAACCTCCTGAAGCTTGGCTTTCTTTTCTTCAGAACTGTAATCGGAAGAATCGATGTATCGGCTCAGCTCGGCATTCCGGTTCAGCTCGTCGTTGATCCTCTTGATCTCCGAGAACAGGAGCTCTACCTGACCTTCCTGATTCGCCAGTTCCATCAGACTTCTGGCATATCCGTCGACCTTGACACTCATTTCTTTATGACTTCCTTAACAAAAGTATCGATATTGTCTTTGTCCTGCTTGGCATCGACTTTGCTCTGAAGGATCTTTTCCGCTACGGCGACAGCCGTATCCACGATCTCTTCCTGCATCTGATCCAGCATCTTGCCGCGCTGTTTCTCGATGTCCTTCTCGGCATCCGCACGCATCTTTTCGACCTGCTTACGGCCTTCCTGCTCGATCTGCTCTTTCAGCTGATCGCCCGCGATCCTGGCATCATCCAGGATCTGCTGCGCCTGCTGCTGTGCTTCATCGATGGAAGCTTTGGCATCAGCGTTGAGTCTTTCGCTTTCCTCGCGCAGTCTGTCTGCTTCGCTAAGCCTGCTGCTCTCGTACTCGCTTCTGGCATCCAGGATCTTTTTCACCGGTTTCCAGGCCAGCTTGTACATGAGGAAAAACAGTACGGCAGTCGCGCAAAGCTGCGTCAGCGCCGTCCAGACATTAGGAACCAGCTGTCCTAAAATATCAATGATCTGCATCGTTTACCTTCCCAGAATGAAGATGATCAGGAAAGCAACCAGCAGACAGTAAATGGCACAGGTTTCGGAAATGGCTGCACCGATGATAGCCATGGACTGGACCTTGTCTGCCGCATCCGGATTCTTGCCGATGGCTTCAACGGCCTTGATCGCAACCAGACCTTCCATAACACCCGTAACACAGCCCATCATGACACATGCAGCTGCTGCAAAAGCGATTTTTTCCATATTTATTCCTCCCCTTGTTTATTCGGCAGTTCCTTGCCGATGAATGAAATCGTCAGAATGACAAAGATATACGCCTGCATCGCTCCGGAAAACAGATCGAAGTAGAAATGCAGAACCGGTGCAACGACGACACCGAAGATATTGAATTTACCGATGACCGGTATGAGGGCCGATACGGATGCCAGCATCTGGTAGATGACCGACATCAGGATGCCTCCAGACAGGATCTTCCCGAAGAGACGCAGCGACAGTGACAGGAGCGTCGAGAACTTGCTCAGGACGTTCAATACGACAAACGGAGCGAACGGCTCGAACCAGCTTTTGATATAGGCTTTCCTTCCCTTGGCCTTAGCCGCATAGACTTCGATCAGGATGCAGGTAATGGCACCCAGGACCATCGTGACGCTGTAGTTGGAAGTAGGAGCTTCCAGAGTGAACAGTCCGGCGATGTTGGCCAGGAAAATGTAGACCATAATCGTCATGATGTAAGGCGTCAGGTATCTGGATATTTCCTTGTTTGTCTTCTCGGTAACCATTTTGTCGATCATTTGTGCAAACATGATCATCAGTAGCACTATGCCCTTAGGCTTGCTCAACGGATCGAAGTTCACCAGCCTGCGGTTGATCAATACCAGAAGAAGCGCCATGAAAAGAGTAACGATAATGATGGAATAGACAGTCGTCTGCAGACCCATTTCACGCACCTCCTTTTTTCTTGAGAGCATCGACGAGCAGAGCGATCATGAACAGCGTCAGACCGACGGCTACACCGATGATACTGATTCTGTCGGGAAACCGCATGGCCAGAAACATCACCACAGCCAGCAGCAGGAATCTTGCCATGCTGACAAGCATCATGATTCCCGGATTCTTCTTTTCCCCTTTCAGCATGTTTTTCATGGAAAAGGAAAGCAGATACAGATTGGCCATGCTGAACAGCGATGCGACAAGAATCCCTAAGGATATCTTAAAATCAAAAAACGCCAGGATACCACTTAGCACCAAAGCGATTAAAGCTGTCAATTCATAGATCTTTTTATTCATGCCGTCACTCGATACGACTTAAGAATATTATAAGGATTTTCTCTTAAAAGCTCAATATCCGTACCCGTCAGAGCTTGACGGAACGCATGGCCAGAAATGTCGGAATATTCAGTTCATGAAGACGTCCTTCTCCGTTGGTATCTTCGTACAAGGCAGTCAGGACAAAACCGGCTTCCAGCTGTCCGTTGATCTGTTCCTCAAGGGTATGGGAGAACTGCACCCCGCTGTCGCCGGCTTCCAGCTGTTTCATCTGTTCAGGGTTCTTTAAAGGGTTGAACGGGAGGTGGTT
>JAFWKS010000049.1 GCA_017511325.1 Erysipelotrichaceae bacterium | reverse complement strand
CGCATTTGATTTTGATGGCACACTTATCGATTTCAATTATAACGCCACAGATTTTACCAGGAAAGCTTTAACGCGTCTTAATAAAGAAGGATATAAAGTATGTCTTTCCAGCGGCAGACCGTGTTTTATGGCCTTAAAAGCGTTTAGAGAAAAGTTCCCTGAATGCAAACTGGATTATGTATTCGGCTGCAATGGTTCCGAGATAATGGACGTCTCTTTAAACACGACCAGGATCCTTTATCCTTTGAAGGCTGAAGAGATCAGATATATCGGAAAAGTGCTCGACTGCGATTTTCTTACTGTTGGCATATATGAGGGTGAGTCCTTTCTGGTCAACAGGATCAGAGAGTCCGGACAACTGGAAGACTGGATGAAGGCAAGATATATCTCGCCGATCCTTTATGATTTTCAAAAGAATGATAAAGACCGCAGCAAGGTCATCGTCGTAAACGACAGACAGGACAGAGAAAAAGAGATCGAATTCATCAAAAATGTCGATCTAAGTTCCTTCTCATCTTTCTATTCTTCGCCATATTGTTTTGAGATAGCTCCTAAAGGCATTACGAAAGCCAAGTCATGTGAAGAGCTTGCATCGATACTTGGCTGCAGCCTTGATCAGATCCTCTCATTCGGCGATATGGAAAATGATATGCCGATGCTATTGACGACTACCGGGGTCATCATGGACAACGCAAGTGATGAGCTTAAAACTCAGATACCTCTTCATACTTCAAGGGTCGATGAGATGGGTGTCTATGATTTTCTTTCAAGAAGTGGCATGATCTAAAAAACTGGCGGAAAGTGTTTGCTTTAACAGATTATTTATGGTAAAGTAATTAAGCGCTGTTCCGCTTTTCTTTTTTATGGGATTATGAACAGATGTCTATATTTTGTAAAGGAGAGAAAGATGAATTTAGGTTTAGTAAACGAGATCACTAAAGAACAAATGAGATCTGATCTTCCTGTATTAGCTCCCGGACAGACTGTTCGTGTAGATGTTAAGATCAAGGAAGGCGACAAGGAAAGAATTCAGGCTTATGAAGGTACCGTTGTAAAGGTACAGGGTTCCGGAATCGGACAGACATTCACAGTAAGAAAGATTTCTTCAGGTGTCGGTGTTGAAAGGACATTCCCTGTTCATTCACCAACGATCGATAAGGTCACCGTCATCAGAAAAGGTAAAGTCAGAAGAGCCAGACTGTACTATCTCAGAAACCGTTCTGGTAAGTCTGCAAAGTTAAAAGAAGTCAGATAATTCTTAAAGCCGTCAAAAACGGCTTTTCTTATGGTTATAATATTAGTGATATGACGAAAGATTTTTTCAAGGAACTGCTTAAGACGCTGTGCCTGGCACTGATCATGGTAATCATCCTGATCACTTTTGTGTTCATGCCTTGTGTCGTTGAAGGAACCAGTATGAATGATACCCTTTATGAGGATGATTTTGGCTATTCGTTCATTATCAGCCGCAAGATGGGGATCAACCGCTTCGATATCGCTGTGATAAAGATCGGTGAAGGAGACGCTTCAAAGCTTCTGGTCAAAAGAGTCATCGGCCTTCCCGGTGAAACTGTCGAATATAAAGACAACAAGCTTTATATCGAT
>JAFWKS010000048.1 GCA_017511325.1 Erysipelotrichaceae bacterium | reverse complement strand
TCTCCGGTGTGAAATCCGCGTCAGGTCCTTCCCACTTATAGGTATTCGGATTGAAGTAGCGGCCCATGTACCAGGCCCTTGGCGTATTGTATACGTGATCGGCATCGTTGTGAGTTCCAAAGACATAGCGCGGATTGAAGACTTTGCCTTTATTAAGATTCAGGAAATTATCATTGATGAATTTCTTCAGATCCTTTGAACACAGGTGTTCCTTCTTTTCGCCATAGGCATCGCTTAGATCGAAGCTGTCGATCCCAAACTGATTAGGCATCATGACATACTCATCGTCTTTGACGCGCTTGGCGATCCAGTGATGACCGCCGATCGTCTCCAGCCACCAGGCTTCATTCTCGTCGTTGAAGGCGATACCGTTAGGTTCGTATGTCCCGTATTTTTCTAGCAGTGATCCCAATCTCAAGACACCTTCTCTGGCACTCTTTATATAAGGCAAGACCAGTTCGACCAGGTCTTCTTCACCGATCCCGCCCGGAACTTCTTTCCTGCTTCCTTTTCTTTCCTGATACACGACATATGGATCAGCTCCCAAGACCCGCGGATTGGTCGTCAGAGTTTCCGTAGCTGTCATGCCAACATTGGCTTCGTTTATGCCATTGGCTGCCCAGATACCTCTTTCAAGGCTGACGCTTGGCGTGGCCGTATAGCGCAGTGGATCTTTTGGAAGTTCTATCTCCAAATGACTTATCACGCTTTTATATCTTGTCTTCTTCTTATCCGGGGTGACGACGATCATCTTCTTGACTTCAAAATTGCCGTCATCATTCCTTGCGATCATCGTTGATCCATCATAGCTGGCTTTTTTGCCTACCAGAATTGTCGTACAGCTCATATGTTAAATCTCCTTCTAAATCAGCTTAAATAATAATCCTTGATCTTTTCTTTGATATCAGGTGCTTCGTCATAGATCGCATGACCATAGCCATCATAGAAATATGATGCACACTGGAGTTTTTCGACCAGATCCTTCATATCCTCATATTTAAAGACCTTGTCGATCTTCGATCCTAAAAACAGGATGTCCTTGTCTTGGATCTTTTCCAGTTCATCTTTCAGGTCGCATCTGATCAAAGCCCTATCAAGGATCGCGAAGCGTTTAAATTCATCGTCATCGATATTCTTGAATGCCACCATTGAAGCTTCCTTGAATTTATCGTTGAATTCTTTCGAATAGACATTATCCATGAAGCTCTCTACCAGACGATAGCTGTCTTTTGCCTTGGCATATACATACCATTGTTCAAAGATTTCGTTGCCCTTGAACATCGTTGAACACAATGCAAGTTTCTTTATCAGTTTCGGATATCTTGCTATCAAAGATATGGCGATCATGCCGCCAAGCGATACACCATAAAGATATATATCCTTGAGATCCAGTTCTTCGATCTTGGCATATACATCTTCTGCCATCTCTTCAATACTGTACTCTTCAGGCAGATCGTTTCTTTGGTCAAATAGATAAACAGTGAATTCATCGGAAAATGTCTTATAGCCCTCGATGACCGGTTCCGGTGAAGCACAGATCGGTTTGATGCCTATGCCCGGCAGTATGAGCATCACCTTTTCACCTGTACCGAATTTAAGGTAGTTGATCTTCATAGATTAATCCTCATCTTTATCTCAATTATATGCCATTTGAAAAAATCATGAATGATACAATTATCTTATGAATACTATACCGATCATAATCGATACCGATCCCGGCATAGACGACTTCTTCTGTATCGCCATCGGCTGCGCCTTTAAAGATCTTTTTGATCTTAGGGCGATCACCACGATCGGCGGAAACAATTCCACTGATGTCACGACCAGGAATGCCCTTGATATACTCAGGCTTTTTGGTCGCGATGATGTTGAAGTCGCTAAAGGTGCTGATTCTTTTCTGTTTGATCCGTTTGGTGAACCGGTCGTAAGATTCCACGGCGCAAATGGCCTGGGAGATGTAGAGATCGACCATTCTGATCGAAGCCCTTCAGATCTGAAGGCTTGCGATATGATCTACAAGCAGGCCAGGATGTGTGATGGTGAGCTTGTGCTGGTCACCGTCGGACCGGAAACGAATCTGGCACTTTCTTTTCTCAAGTATCCTGATCTTAAAAATATGATCAAAAAGATCGTCGTCATGGGCGGAACGCTTACTACTGGCAATGTTTCTGAATATGCGGAAGCCAATATCTTCCATGATGCGCAAGCGGCCAGGATCGTTTTTGAAACAGGTATTCCTATCGATATGATCGGCCTCAATGTCACCAGAAAAGCCCCACTGAAGAGATCGATCTTTGATGGATTGACTGGCGTCGATGAAAAGATAAAAGAAGTGATGCTCGAGC
>JAFWKS010000047.1 GCA_017511325.1 Erysipelotrichaceae bacterium | reverse complement strand
TATGCGTGTTTTTGCAAAGAAAATCACTCTGATCGCCATTCTGGTCCTTTTATGTCTGATCCCGGCAGGAACAAAGATTAATGGTGAAGATAGTGATGCTGAAGAATGGATCGAATCGCAAGAAGTGCTGCTTGATAAGGTCAGATATGAAACCAAGACCAGAAAGCTCACTGTTGAACTGACGCAAAGCAGGGAAGATATTGCCCATGAATATGAACTGTACATGTTCATCGAGGGAGAACTTGAAGGCAGCATGGGAAGATTCCTGTATCTCAGGAACATCCTTTCGATCCTTGGCATCATGACTGTCGATACCAGCGATCGCGTTAAAGTATATACGATCGGAAAAGGCAAGATCGTCATCAGTGATCAGGAACTGTATTTCGGAAATAGTGAAGCAGTTACGCCGGGCACAAAGGTCCTGATCGGTGTAGAAGCATATGATGAAAATTATAATCCTTCCAAAAGCAATCTGATCGAACTGATCGTTGGCGAAGAGACAGCTGAAGCAGGAGCGATCAATGCGATAGATAAACCGGGGAATACCGATAACACTTCCGATGATCAGTCAGCTGGCAGTTCAGGTATCTTAATGATACCGCTTGGTGTCGTACTGGCAACTGCTGCAGGTTATTATTTCCTGAGGAAGAAAAACAGGAGCGATTCAGATCATGCTCCTATGAAGAATAAACAGGAAAACGAAAAGAAGATCGAAGAAAAGGAAACGGAAGATGAAAAGCCTGAGATCTCTTTTGAAGACAAGACAGTCTTTGTCGACAGTACAGATGAAAAACTTATTGAAACCTTGAAAGCCAAGCATTATCTGGAAGTCCTTCGACCGGAAGACGAGAAAGAAGGATCTGATCCTGATGAAGAAGCAGCTGAAAGTCAAGCGCATCTATATATCTGTGAAGTCAATGATGAAGAAAGACTGAATGAACTGCTGAAGAAAAAAGAAGACCTTTTGAAAAAGATCCCGCTGGGGCTTGTGATAAAAAGATCTCTGCTTGAATCTATCAGGGAAAGACTTGAGCAGCTGAAGAAGGATAAGAAGATCAGCGGCTATGTCTCTGATGACTGCGATGAAAATGATATCATGGTCGATCTGATATTGCCGATCCTTAGGCCGGATATCAGGTCGGATGCGTCATTGGAAAACATCGGCACGATCTGTGATCTGCTTGGCATACCGGGGATCTCGGCGATCATAAGTGCCTATATTTCCGGAAGAGATATCAGATCCACGATCGAAGAAGGTGATCTTGGTTTCAGCGGCAGTGCCAGCATCATCTCTAATGTCGCATCGATCATGGGCATGGATACTCTTGCGAGTGTCAGCGGGCTGGTTGGTGACATTGAAGCCATGAAGGATGCAGGGCAAGAAGATGCCGGTGCCAATGAAAAGAAGAATGCGATCATGGGAGCCAGGGATATCGTTGATGTCGCAAAGGATCTAACTGA
Source organism: Erysipelotrichaceae bacterium (assembly GCA_017511325.1). The sequence continues at coordinate 17,442 of JAFWKS010000047.1, read as the reverse complement.
TAAAAGATGATAGATCTGTAACCGATCCAAATAGAGAAAACCGGTATCAGCAGTTTTCTGCTCATACCGGCTTTTTATATCTTATATAGTTTTCCAATTATTGTCTGACTGGTGCCTTGATATCGGCCAGCAGGCCTTTATAGCTGTCTGAGAAGACGTACCATTTCTTATTATTCGGATCCTGATAGACGGAGATATTCCGGCTGGTATCAGCTCCTTTGAATTCGCTCACCAGTTTATCGACCATAAGTTTCGTTCCATATATCGTTGAAGTCTGCGGCAGATAAGGAAATTCTTTCACCGTGATCGTAAGAGGCTTTGCTGGAACATAGCCGTTTGTATTATCTGCACCATCGAAATAGGCATCAGCTATATACTTGTATTTTTCATTCTGCAGCATCCTGTCTTTGACGAACTGTTTGGTGAAATTGGTGTAGGAGTCTTTGACAGCAGGAGAATCAAGCAGCTCTTTCATCATGACTTCACAGGTATTTTCATCATCCGGTCTCCATGTCTTAAAGGCGCAGATCAGCAAGGCAAAGGTGAGGAATCTGCCGTTTTCACCGTTCCTGTCGATCGCCTTCAATTCTTCTAAACTTTCAGGCACTTTATCAAAACTTATCTTAGCCTGTTTTACATCAACGAGTTCAGTTCCTTCGTTGGCCTTTCCATCTGAAGCCAGCTGTTTTACAGTTGTGATCTGAATATTCATGTTTTTTTGCCTTTCTTCCTATTCCTTGATTGTGATCCTTCCTTCGATCTTGGCATCGACCTGATTCATTGAACACAGCAGTTCTTCAAAGATTGAGAAGTCATCGGTGATGACGACTCTGGCTTTCTTGTTGGCCAGGACTTCAGTAAGCGGCAGATCGAAGAACTCATCAAAATTGGTGTAGTGATAATCCTGAATGGCGATCTTGATCATATCGTCATCTTTTATCTCGTTGCCATTTAAAGAGAATTCTTCAAATTCGTGTTTGGTCTTGTTGTAGACCATTCTGACGCCTTTAGATACCTGGTAGAATTCACTGTGGGCTTCAGGCGCAAGAGCTTCATCTCTTAACATGTATTTCATCATGTGCCTGAACTGTTTCCCCGTCACTTCCAGCATGTAGACCATACCGTTGTAAGGCAGACACTCCTTGAGGTCCTGATACTGAACGATCGGACCGAGGGACTTAACTCTTATTGATCCTGAACCATACAGCATGACATCAAAACTTGAATCCACCTGCAGCAGATCTGCGAAAAGGTTGCCGAGCTCCGTTTCCTGATAGCGGCTAGGATGAGTCAGAACACGCTTGAAGTTGGTGATGATCTTTGAATATTTGCGGTCCGTTTCATTCTTATATGAATTGAGCACATCTCCAAGGATCTCGTCTTTCTTGCACAGATCGGAATTGATCGGCAGACATTTCCAGGTATAGTCGACCATCCTGTGCTCATCAGTATCGATCGTGATATCGAAACGGCCGATCTGGTCAGTTCCGACCCCGACCTGAACGATAGGGATACCATTGACGATGCAAGGTTCTTCCAGATAGGTATGAGAATGACCGCCGATGATGAAGTCGACGCCCCATTCAGGCTTGATCAGTTCTGCCAGTTCCTTGTCCTTTTCAAAACCGATGTGAGTCAAAAGGACAGTCAGGTCTATCCTGGTCGTCTTGTAGTTATCGATGATGACACCGACCTGCTTTGCGGCATCCCAGACATCGACGAAGGTGCCGATGATCTCTTCGGATTTTGTTGAAGCCAGAACTTCATCGGTGATGATGCCGATAAACAGAACATTGAGTCCATTGACATTCAGGATCTTGTAGGGATTAAAAAGTCTGGCGTGATTGGTCTTGACGTACATATTCGCATTAACGATCGGAAACTTGGCGCACTTTTCCAGAAACAGAAGATGAGCCAGACCATAGTCGACTTCATGATTTCCCAGTGTTGCGACATCCGGAGCCAGAAAGTTCATCAGTTCGATCGTCGAGAACCCTTTGTATTCAGAGTCGATTATCGATCCCCTGAACATATCGCCGGCGATCGCATAGATCGTATTCGGTTCGCTTTCTCTTACTTCCTTGATATAACCTGATAAGAGGGCAACGCCGCCTTCATCCTTGTCGTCTTTGTTTTCAGCAAGAAAATCACCGTGCATATCATTCGAATGTAAAAGTACCAGTTTTTCTTTTGCCATAGATTACCTCATAAAAAATACACTTCTATAACATAATTATATGTCATGGAAGTGTATTTTCTTTAACGTTTTAGCTGGGTCGTGACTTCGTTCCACAGATTCAAAGACCACTTGGCAGCGCTGCTGGCCCGATTGAGGAAATCGTAATCCTCGTCTGCAGTTTCGCCGCCGTACAGATCGATGATATAGCTGATCGCATCATCAGCGAAATCCGCTACCTTTCTGCAGTTGTCAGTCTTGAGGTCTTCAGTATAATCCTTCAATACTACAGCTGCCTTATACATACTGTCGGCTTTATCTTTATTGGCATCGGTAATGCCGTCCTTGATCAGCACATAGTTGTTTACGATGATCGAATTGAGCTCTTCAAGTTCGTTTTCTGTAACCACTTTTCTGCTGGCCATATTGTCGAGTGCTTCCTGCTTCAAAGTCTCATATTCATTTTCCACATCAGCCCATCTGAGCAGTTTTCTTTTCTCGATCGCTGTCCATTCATCCTGGCTCCAGTTCAGGATCGTTTCAAATATCTGATTCAGTTCTTCTTTGATCGCAGTCTGATCGGCATCTTTTTCATAGTATGATCTGACCAGTTCCTTGATCTTGGCAGCGAGATTATTGATCTGAGCAGACTGATCGTTGCTGAAGGAAGAAACGATTTTTTCCAGAGATGACGCATTTTCGTAGATCTTCAAAAGGACTTCTTCATCGTATTTTTCCAGTGAATCGATCTGTTCTTTGACAGAATTAATGATCTCTTTGTAGTCACTGGCTAAGAAGATCTCGGAATTTTCAGCCGGATTTACAGCTGCTTCCTGAACTTGAGCAAATCTCTCGCTGACATCTTCCCATGTGGGTGCCTTTGAACAGGCACATAAGGTGATACATAAAATAATAAGTAGTAGTTTTTTCATAGTTCCCCGCCATGGCTATAGTGCCCTGATTAATATTTTTTCTAAATTATACACTATTACAGTTTGTCTTGGTAAACAAGCCCGAAGTGCCAATAAAGAATAAAAGTCCGAACTTCGGACTTTCTAGTTAAGTGGTGCACCAGACAGGACTTGAACCTGCACGAGTCGCCCCATATGAACCTGAATCATACGCGTCTGCCAATTCCGCCACTGGTGCATGCTTAGATATTATACAAAAAAATTATGAAACTGTAAATGCAAATAAAACGCTTGAAGTGAAAAACTGTGATGAAAAATCTTGAAACATAACAGTTTTATGAATAAAATAAGTAGGTATGGAATTCAGGAAGATTATTAATGTGGCAGTTATTGCCCACGTCGATGCCGGAAAGTCAACGTTAGTTGATGCTTTTTTAGCACAGTCTCATGTCTTTTCAGACCACGAAGAGATCGTTGCTCAGGTCATGGATTCGAACGATCTGGAAAGAGAAAGAGGCATCACGATCTACTCCAAGAACTGTTCAATAAACTATCGCGACTACAAGATCAATATCGTCGATACACCGGGACATGCGGATTTCTCAAGTGAAGTCGAACGCATCATCAAGACTGTCGATACTGTCATCCTGCTGGTCGATTCATCGGAAGGACCGATGCCTCAGACCAGATTCGTCCTGAAGAAATCTCTGGAAGCCGGACTCAGACCGATATTGCTGATAAACAAGATAGACAAGAAGGATGCCAGAATCAACGAAGTCATCGATGAGGTCTATGATCTGTTTTTGGATCTCAACGCCAACGATGACCAGCTGGATTTCCCTATCTTATACGGCATAGCCAGACAGGGCATCGTCAGATATAATCCTGGTGATTCCAACAATGATATCAATCCGCTGTTTGAAACGATCGTCAATCATGTCGATGCCTATCCTGATCTGACGGCAGAACCGTTGCAGATGCAGGTAAGCGCTTTGGCTTATGATGATTATATCGGCAGGATCGGCGTCGGTCGTGTTTATTCAGGCATCATCAAACAGAACAATATGATCTCTGTGTGCAACAACAACGGCAAGAAGGAAAACCGCAAGATCGCCAATCTGTATAACTATCAGGGCTTGAAACGGACAGCCATCAGTGAAGCACAGTGCGGTGACATCGTCATGATCTCAGGTATTGAGAATATCGAGATCGGCGATACGATCGGTCCGGAAAACGTTTATGAAGCTCTGCCGCAGATTGATATCGAAGAGCCGACCTTAAGCATGAACTTCATGGTCAATACTTCACCGTTCCAGGGCAAGTCCGGAAAATATGTTACCAGCCGTAACATCAGGGAAAGACTTGAAAGAGAACTGGAAGTCAACGTCGGCCTTAAAGTCGAGAATACTGATTCGACTGATACCTTCAAGGTTTCAGGAAGAGGCGAACTGCATCTTTCGATCCTGCTGGAAAACATGCGCAGAGAAGGCTATGAAGTAGCTGTCTCAAGACCGGAAGTCATCTTCAAGACCATCAATGGTGTTTTAAATGAACCGGTCGAAGAAGTAATCTGCTCCGTTCCTAACGAGTATTCAGGATCAGTAATAAATAAGCTCAATCTGAGAAAAGGCCAGATGATCGACATTCAGGATGAAGGTTCCTACACCAAGGTCATCTACCATGTGCCGACCAGAGGCTTGCTAGGCTATCGCAGCGAATTCATCAATGATACAAAGGGTGAAGGTGTCATGGTCAGAAAATTTATCGAATATGAGCCATTCGTCGGAGAAATACCGCAGAGACCTAACGGTGCTTTGATCTCCATGGCCTCAGGAAAGGCTATGACTTATGCCCTGTGGAATCTTCAGGAACGCGGTCAGCTGTTTGTCACACCGCAGACTGAAGTATATGAAGGCATGATCATCGGTGTCTCTTCAAAGACGCAGGATATCGAAGTCAATCCGACAGTAAACAAGAAGATGACAGCTGTCAGATCGACCGGCAATGATGAAGCGATGAAGCTAGTACCGGCACGCGTATTCTCTTTGGAAGAGGCACTGGAATTCATCAATGATGACGAACTCGTCGAGATCACTCCGGATGCGATCCGATTGAGAAAACGTTATCTTACCAACCTTGACCGCCGCAGACACATGCGTGAGGTAAACAAGGAAGCAAGTAAAAACTAAGCGATCCACAAAGGATCGCTTTTACTTTGAAATTAAAGTAGAATAGAGTGTGATATGGAACTGCTTGTGACCTTAAGAAAAAGAGCCTTGCTGGAAAGGATATTGCCGCTTGTCGACGGAGTGATCATCGGCAGGTTTTTTACGGCTTCCTATCATCTTGGCACCAACGAGATGCGCATCATAAACAATTACTGCAAGTCCAACGGCAAGAAAGTCTATGTGCAGATCGACAACTTCATCAGCGAAGACGATATGGATGAACTTTTCGATTATCTGGGCTTTGTGAAATCATTGGAGCCGGATGGCATCTATTTCCATGATCTTGGCATGTATGAGATCGCCAAGCAGTTTGATCTTTCGGATAAGCTGATCTATGACGGCAAGAGCGTCTTATGCAACTCCCTGGATACAAGATTTCTGCTTAACCGGGGGATCGATTCGGTGATGCTTGCAAGAGAGCTGACTTTTGAGGAGATCAGGGATATCGCCTCCAACAATCCGGGGAAGGTCGATATTCAGATCTTCGGCCATCAGCGCATGTCCTATTCCCGAAGAAAATTCCTGAAGAACTATTTCAGAGAGATAAACAAGGATTATGATTATCTCAATAAAGAGACCATGTATCTCATTGAGGAACAAAGAGACTACAAGATGCCTATCGTCGAAGACAAGGAAGGTACTTTTATCTATTCCGACTATATAGTGGATATGTTTAAGGAAGTTTCTGAGATCGACACCCTGATAAAAAGAGGCGTCATCGATACCCTGTTTATTGAAAACGACAACCTGATCCTGCAGGCCTGCCGTGATTTCAACCGCGTCAATAAAGAGAACGCTGACTTTATCAGGGAAAGCTTCAGACGTTCATATCCTGAAAACTACTCTTCAGGTTACCTGTATCAGAAGACAAATATAACTAAAGATGAATAAGATCGAATTACTGGCACCCGCAAAGGATCTTCAGAAAGCCAAGATCGCCATCATGTATGGAGCTGACGCTGTTTATGTAGGCGGCAAGTTTTACTCACTGCGTTCAAGAGCTTCCAACTTCTCTTTGGAGGATCTTCAGGAATTATCGCAGTTTGCGAAACAGTATGGAGCCAAAGTATATGTAACTGTTAATATCGTCTTTCACGACGATGACTATAAAGGCATCAGTGATTATCTGACATATCTTGGAAGCATCGGTATTGATGCCGTCATCATCTCTTCGCTGGCACTGATCCCGATGGTCAGAAAATATGCACCGAAGATGGAATGCCATATTTCGACGCAGCTTTCTTCTTTGAATTCATATGCCGTAAAAACACTGGAAGAATTCGGGGCGCATCGTATCGTTCTGGCCAGAGAAGCAAGTATGGAACAGATAAACGAGATCTCTTCAAAGGTCTCAGTTCCTTTGGAAGTCTTTATTCACGGCGGCATGTGCTCAAACTATTCAGGACGCTGCACGCTGTCTAACCGCATGACTCTAAGAGATGCCAACAGGGGAGGCTGTGCCCATTCCTGCCGCTGGAAATATCATCTGTTTGATGGTGATGAGATCATCTCGAATCCTAATTGTCTGATGTCGATGTCTTCAAAAGACTTAAGAGCTTCAGCCTATATCGAGAAGATGATCAGAGCCAATGTAGCTTCGCTTAAGATCGAAGGCAGAATGAAATCGGAATATTATATCGGCCAGGTCGTCAAGACTTACCGCAAGATGATCGATGAGATCTATTATGCAGGACATTTGAGCAAGGATCGTCTTGATTACTATGACAATGAACTTTCCAAAGCTGAAAACAGGCCGAGCGATGATGGTTTCCTTTCCGGAAGCTGTGACAATTCCAAGCATCTCTATGGCATAAATGGCGCCGGCGTCACGCATGACTATGTGGCTTTTGTCCATGACTTCGATGAAGAGCGAAACATGGCGACCATCGAAGTTAAAAATATCTTTTCCAGATTTGATGAACTGGAAGTCTTTGGGCCTAGTGTCGACAATCGGCGTTTCAAAGCTGAAGACATATTTGATGAAAACTGGCAGATCGTTGATCTGTGTAATAAACCGACCCAGATCCTGTATGTGCGGACACCTTTCAGAGTGCACCGCTGTGACATGATCAGAAAGGTGAATAAGTGATGATAGTTGAAGGTGCCATTTCGGTCAAGGCCGTTATACAGAATCATAAAAGAGAGATAAAAAGAGTCTTTATCAACAAGGAAAAGAAGACCAAGGATTTTAATTATATCCGCAAACTCTGCAAGACTAACAGCATCGAACTGATCGAATTGAAAGATGAAGAGCTTAAGATTCACCTTCAGGGCAAGAGCCATGGCGGGGCAGGCATTGAAGTCGGATCAAGAAGAAATGATGAATTCACTGACGGTGATATCTTCTATCTTGACGGGATCGAAGATCCTTTCAACCTCGGCTATTCGATGCGGACCCTTTATGCCTTCGGAGTAAAGAATGTCCTTTTAAGCAAAAGAGACTATACATATATGGAAGCTCAGCTTCTTAAATCCTCAGCCGGTGCCTATGACATGCTGAATGTGAAAGTGGCGGAAGATGCCCTTTCTGAAATAAAGAGATACAAAGATGATGGGTATCATCTTTACGGTCTGTACCGTGGCGAAGGCTCAAAAGATATCTTTGATGTCAGATTCAAAGACCAGGCATTGTTTATGCTGGGAGGAGAGAAAAGAGGCATCTCTTCCGAACTGCTGGAACTTTGCGATGAATATCTTTTCATTTCCTACGGTTCCGATTTCCGCAATTCGCTGAATGCCTGCGGTGCCCTTGATACGGTTGCGACATTGCTGCACAGACAAAGAAGAAGCCAATGATCACATCACTTGATAATAAAACTGTCAAACAGCTTACCAAGCTTCATCAGAAGAAGTATCGTGAAGACAGTTTTTTATTATGCGATCCTGAGCTTATAAATGAAGCGCATGAACACGGCTATCTGAAAATGCTGGTATACTGCAATAGAAAACCGTTTGAATTTGATAACTGTCTGGAAGTAAGTAAAGAAGTTTTATGCAAGATAGCCAAAAAAGAGGATATCGATTATATCGGTGTTTCATCTTTGATCAATGATGAAGATGACTACGGTGACAGGATCGTCATACTTGATCATCTGCAGGATCCTTTGAATATCGGCAGGATCATGGAAGTCTGCGGACTTTTCGGTTTTGATTCGCTGATCCTTTCAGAGAACTGCGCTGATATCTACAACGAGAAATGTCTTGATAACTGCAAAGGCAATCTTTATCGGCTCAAGATCGCCCACAAGGAACTGCTCAGCGAAATAAAGAAACTTCAGGATAAAGGCTATACCGTCTATGCGACAGGATTGAGAAACAACACCAAAGAGCTCTATGAAACAAAGCGGAAAGAAAAGATCGCAGTGATACTGGGCAATGAAGGAAGCGGTGTGCGTGAAGAAGTCATGGATGCCTGTGATGAGATAATAAAAATCGATATGGAAAATATCGATTCTCTCAATGTCGGCATGGCTGCCTCAATCATTCTTTATTACTTTAATAATATCTGACATCAAAGGTCGTCTCGTGAGCGCGCGGCGATATCTCTTTGATGGAATAGTTATAGATCTTCACAAAACGGTCATTGCTTAAGGATTCCTTAAGGAATTCATCTACATCTGCACCCTGGACCTCGACCTCAACGTTGCCGTTGTCAAGATTTTTGGCATAGCCGGTCAGATTGTGACGGTTGGCGATATTCATGAGTTTCCAGCGGAAACCGACGCCCTGAACGATCCCTTCATAGATAATGTAATAACGTTTCATAACTATATTCTAATACAAAAAGCCAGTCTGGATTGAGACTGGCTTTTCTTTCTATTGTATAGGTTCGAAATCAGCTGCACCGTGTTTGCACAGCGGACAGATGAAATCTTCAGGCAGTTCATCAGCTTCCAGAATATAGCCGCAGACCTTGCAGACGAAGCCTTTCTTGCCTTCGGTCTGTGGTTTAGGTTTGATGTTAGTCTGGTAGTAGGTGTAGGTCATCGTATCGACATTGTTGATGACACGGGCTTCGGTCACTGAACAGATAAACATGCCATGAGTTCCCATATCCTTGTAGTCTTCAACTTTGAGTGAGAAGAAGGCGTTGATATATCTTGGCAAGAAGACGAGTCCGTTGTCAGAACGCAGCACTTCTTCACCCTTGAACTTATCGACATTTCTTCCTGACTGGAAGCCAAACTGCTGGAAGACCTTGAAAGGTGCCTCGGTATTCAGACAGTTGACGTTCATGATGCCGGTCTGTTTGATCACATGATGAGAATAGTTGTCTTTGTTTATGGAGACCATGACGCGGTATGGATTGTCGGTAAGCTGAACGACAGTGTTGACGATCAGCCCGTTGTCTTTCTTGCCGTCATTTGAAGTAACGACATAGAGTCCATAGCCGATCGAGAACAGGGCTTTCATATCGCTCTTGTTGGCCTGCTTGTCATCTCTTGCGACATAGTCAGAACACATTTCCTTGGCTAAAGCCGCGATCTCTTCCCTGTTGGTATCGTTCATCGCTGATTTGATGTGTACGACAGGATTGATGAAAGTCAGATTCTTCTGGTTTTCCAGCATGGACTTCATCGTCTTGGCAGCCAAAGGAGCCCATGAACCGTTTTCGATCAAACCGATCTTGCGGTTCTGGAAATTCCTTTCCGTCAGATGATGAATGAACTCCTTCATGAAAGGATAGATATCTGCGTTGTATGTCGTTGTAGCCAGGATGAGCTTGCTGTAGGCAAAGGCATCGCTGACGGCCTGGGACATATCATCTCTTGCCAGGTCATAGACTTTGACTTCCGGTGCGTTGCAGGCCTTGAGTTCATCGACGAGTCTGTTGACCGCTGTTTTGGTGTGTCCGTAGACCGAGGTGTAGCAGACGACAACGCCGTCTTTTTCCACATCATAGCTTGACCAGATGTTGTACAGATTTAGATAGTATGGAAGGTTCTTGAAAAGCATCGGTCCATGAAGCGGCAGGATCATGGAGATATCAAGCGTTGAAGCTTTCTTCAAAACAGCCTGTACCTGTGCTCCGTATTTGCCTACGATGCCGATATAATAGCGTCTTGCTTCTTCGACCCAGTCTTCTTCAACATCCAGGGCCCCGAATTTGCCGAAACCATCAGCGGAGAACAGTGCTCTTTCATAGCTGTCGTAAGTCATGATGACTTCCGGCCAGTGTACCATCGGTGCCGCAACAAAGTTCAAAGTGTGCTTGCCAAGCTCCAAGGAATCACCTTCCTTGACAACGATCCTTCTTTCTTCATAACTGGTGCCAAAATAATTGAACATCATATCGAAAGCCTTCTGTGATGAGACGATGGTCACATCCTTGTAGGTTTTCATGAAATTGGCGATATTGGCTGAATGGTCCGGCTCCATGTGCTGAACGACGAGATAGTCCGGCTGTCTGTCACCCAAGACGTTCTGGATGTTGTCCAGCCATTCATGCGTGAAATTCTGGTCGACAGTGTCCATGATGGCGATCTTGCTGTCCATGATGACATAAGAGTTGTAAGACATGCCGTTAGGGACTTTGTACTGTCCTTCAAAAAGGTCAACTTTATGGTCGTTGACGCCTACATACTTGATATCATTAGTTATTTCCATTTAGATTAAGTCTCCTCGACTTAATTATATATCTTTTTTATGATCATCCTGTAGATCAGATAACTTAATAGGATTATCAGTCCGAGATAAATGATGATCTCCGTAAATATGCCGTATTTAAGGGCGATGGTATTCAGGATCGGCTGTGTCGTCGGATAGTAGGGACTGATGTAAAACATGTTCGGTTCGACTCTGATATCGTGAAAGATCTGATGAGAGACGATGTTGATGATCTCTGCAATCAGGGCAAAAAACAAAAAGAGGGCTGCTGAACTCAGGAAATCTATTTCTGTTCTTCTGCTTAGAATGAAAAGCGAGACAATGGCTACGCTGATCATCAGATAATGATAAAGGAAACTGTAACAGGCCAGATATACCTGGATCCTGAGCATATCAAGCGGAATAAGCAGAGCCACGATGGCAGCCAGAAGACAGAAGGTCGTAAGATAGACCAGGATGGTATCCTGCATCTTTCTTTTCACCAGGGTGATAAAAAAAGAACAGTACATCAGGGTCGAACAAAGCTGCCATGGGAAAAACCAGAGGTTGATCTTGTGATCAAAAACAAAATGGTAACAGAAGATCTGCTTGATCACTTCCATCACCATCATGAATAGACCGCAGTAATGTATCGCTTTTAACTGATATGTTTCGTCTTTATTTTTGAAAAAACGGTAAACGCCATAATTGAACAGCACACATAAAAACAGAGCGCATATATGGAAACTGCCGAACAATTCCGGCTTTCTGTCAAAAAGCAAGCTCATCCTAGATAAAGATCTCCAGGATCAGTACAGTCAGACAGCAGATGACCGTGACCTTGAAAAGACCCATCTCCTTATAGGCGGCAATGCTTCCAAGGATCAGAGAGATCAGACCGGCTAAAGGGCTGTCGGTCGCATCGATGATGGCCGGAAAGGTCATGACCGATAGAGTGACATATGGGACATAGTAGAGGAAATCCCTGATGAATTTATTCTGGATCGGCTTTCTGATCAAAGTTAAAGGAAGTATTCTGATCAGGGATACCGTAACAGTCATGACAAGGATGTAGACATAGATGTTTCTCATTTTTCTTTAGTCGGGAAAAGAAGTGCTCCTAAACTTGATAATACGATAGTCAGAATGATCGTTATCGTAGAAGTGGAGATGTTTGTATAACGGCTGAGCAGATAGCTGCTCAGAAAACTCAAAATGATCAAGACGGCGATGGCTTTGTCTTTCTTGGCCGGAGGTATGATGATGGCCAGAAACATGCCGAATAGCGCTACTGATAGAGCCGATACGATCCTGCCCGGCAGGATGTTGCCCATAACGATGCCTAAAGCTGTACCGCTTGCCCAGCATGGCACGGCAAATAGGAAGGCGCCATACGAATAGTAAGGATCGCAATACGGATCCTGCGAGACAGCTAGAGCGAAATACTCATCTGTAAGATAGAAACCCAGCAGAAAACGATGGATCATGGCGGTGGCAGGATTTATCTTCTGCGACAGGGCAAAAGACATCAGGACGTAGCGGATATTGCTTACGACCATGATCAGAGCCATCTGCATATATGGGACAGCTTCCTTAATGGCGATAAAGGCAGCGTTTTCTCCGGCTGAGGCGTTGACCAAAAAAGATGTCAGGAAACCCTGAAATGGTGTAAGTCCTGCACCGGCGGCAACGATGCCTAGAGAAAAGGCTACCGCAAAGTAGCCTAAGCCAATAGGAATACCGTCTTTAAATCCTTTCTTAAGCGAGTTCATATTTAAAAAAGAACTAAGTGTTTAGTTCTTAAAGTTTTCTGAAATCTTCGACGTTCAAAACAAAAATTGTTGCACCACCGACTTCAACTTCAACAGGATATGAAACCAGATTAGACATATCGCTGGAAATGGTTGAAGGAACTGCTTCTTTTCTTCTTTGAGATTCGCCACCGAGGATCTCGATAGCTTTTTCAACTTCCTTATCTTCACAGCCAATGATCAATGTTGTGTTGCCTGAAGAAAGGAAACCACCCGTGGTAGCCAGACGCGTAACATGAAAAGACGCGCGATTCAAAGCAGAGATACAAGCTTTTGTATCGTCTGTTGAGATGATAGCAAGTATTAGTTTCATATCAAGGTTCCTCCCTTTTTATTATTTTAGCATTATTCCTGACAAAACAATAACAACTCTCTTAATAAGGATATTATCTTTCAATAGTGGTATAATTTTATAGATTATGATTGAGTTTAAAAACGTATCCAAGAAATATAAAAACGGGACCAACGCATTGCAGAATGTGAATCTTAAGGTCAATGCCGGTGAATTTGTCTACATCATGGGACCGACCGGTGCCGGAAAGTCCACTTTGATCAAACTGCTTGACGGTGAAGAAGTTCCGACTGGCGGCAGTATCCTTGTTTCGGGCAAAAATGTCGGCAGGATCAAGAAGTCCAAGGTCTACCTCTACAGAAGGCAGATCGGTGTCGTCTTCCAGGATTACCGTCTTTTACCGGAAAAGACTGTTTTTGAAAATGTCGCCTATGCTTTGGAAGTATTGGACTGGCCAAATGACAAGATCAGAAAAAGAGTCAGAGAAGTCTTGAAACTTGTCGATCTTTCAGACAAGGCCAACGTCAAGCCAAGAGAACTTTCAGGCGGTCAGCAGCAGCGTGTGGCGATCGCCCGTGCCATCGCCAAGCGTCCAAGTATCCTGATCGCTGATGAACCGACCGGAAACCTCGACCCTTCGATGACCGATGAAATGATCTCGCTTTTAGAGAAGATCAACACCGAAGAAAAGACGACGCTTTTAGTCGTTACACATAATGACGTCATGGTCGAATATCACCCCAAGAGAACGATCAGGATCGAATGCGGCCACGTTGTTGAAGACCGCAGGATGAATGATCCTCTGGTAAAACAGGATGGCATCAATCTCAAGCCGACAGTTCAGGAAAATAAAACGGAAGAGAAGGCGGAGAATGAACCTGTTTCGCCAATGGTCGAAGAAAGCGAACACGTACATGATCCTGAACATGTTTCCGAAACGGAAAAACAGGACATGATGATAAATGAGATAACCGAACAGCTGAAGGTCATCGAGGAGATAAGAAGGGAAGGCGGCATCTGATGAAGTATATCCGCCGTTTCTTCAGACATATCAGAGAAGGCTTTATCGGTGTCGGCAGACACTTCGGTAATGCGCTTTCGGCTGCTTCAGCTGTAACGATCACCCTGCTGCTGGTAGGGGTCTTTGCGGTTTTTGCCGTGAACCTGGCTTTTCTGACACAGGAGATCGAACAGTCGATCTCGCTGGTCGCCTTGATCGATTATGATGTTACTGACCCTTCAAGGATCACTTCCATGAAAGGAGACATCGAGGCCATCGAAGGTGTCGATCATGTCACATACCGCACCAAGGAAGAGGAATTTGATTTCTATATCAAGGAATACGGTGATTCGGATGTTGTTGAGTTCACTGAACTCTACCGTTCTGACAATCCTTTCCATGATACATTTTTGATCTACGCCGTCGACGGTACGAATATGGAAAGCATCAAGAATACTGTTGCGGGAATGAGCGGTATCGAATCAATCAGAGATGGCGGAAGCAATACCTACACTCTCATCAACATCCTTCATACGACAAGATACGTCGGTGCCATTGTCGTGCTTGCGTTGATCGCTTTGGCTGTATACCTTATATACAACACGATCAAGATCACGATCGCCACAAGAAAAGATGAGATCTGGATCATGAGAAATGTCGGTGCCAAGAACGGCTATATCAGGGCACCATTCCTGGTCGAAGGCATCATCATTGGTATCTTTGGCTCGCTTTTACCTATCGCAGCCATCATTTACGGCTACTATAAACTCTACAATATTACAGGCGGCGTTCTGGCTGGTGTCATCAAGCTCGTTCCGTTCATGCCTTTTATCGTCTATATAGCTTTAGGCTTACTGGCTCTAGGTGTGCTGGTAGGTTTCCTTGGATCATATATTTCAGTATGCAAGTACCTGAGGTTGACCCGCTGATGAAAAAAAGAATAGTAAACCTGCTGTTGGTTCTTTTCTTGGTCTTGGGCAGTTTCGCTAAGACAAGTTTTATTTATGCGGAAGATGGCGATGATGAAGAGGAGACTTACAGCGAGAAAAGTGACTATGACAAGTGCATCGAAGACCGCGACAAGGAGGCCTGCAAGGCTATTGCTTCAAGTGCTCAGTCGAGTCTGAAGGATATCGAAGACAAGATCGCCGATGCACAAAGCGACAGAGACAAGGCTATCTCTTTGGCTGAAGAGTATGCAGCCAAGGCGGCTGACCTTCAAAGTGAAGTGGATTCCTTAAAAGCCCAGATCGAAGATCTCAAGGTCAGGATCGCAGAACTGGAAATCCAGATCGCTGAGAATGAAGCGAAGGTCGAAGCGATCAATACCAGAGTAAAAAACAGAATGGTCGAGACGCAGAAGATCATGCATTTCAACGGCTATATCGAATTCATCCTCGGTTCCAAATCATTTTCCGACATGCTCAGCAGAGTGTACGGCGTTGAAGCCATCGTCTCCAAAGATAAGAGCGACCGTGAAACATTGCTGGATATAATCGAACAGCTTAATAAAGACAAAGCCGAGCTCGACGCTTCAAAGTCCAAGCTCGATGAGAACTATAACGATATCGTGGCCAAGCAGGCCGAACTGATCGCCATGGAAGAGTTCTACCGTGAAGAAGAGGCAAGGATTCAGGATGAACTCGATGAGATGACGGCAGCCAGAGACGAAGTATATCAGAGCTTCAGCGATTTGCGTGATGCCTTAAAGGAAACAGGTGTGACTGTCAACTCCAGTTTTTCGACCCCGGTCCATAACTCATGGATCACCGGCAGAGTCTGGAACTATGACAACAATTTCCTGTCGGGTACATGGCACCTCGGTGTCGACTATGCGGCATCAAGAGGCACTCAGATCCATGCCCCGGCCGGTGGCGTGATAATCAGAGCTGATGACAGCTGCGGAGATCCGGGCAGTCTTTCAAACTATTGCGGCGCATGGATCGCCGGTGGCGGCAATCAGGTCTATCTGATGTGTGAAGTCGACGGCACAGTCTACGGTTTCATCTTCTTCCATATGCAGTCTGTCTATGTCAGCTACGGTGACTATGTCCTGCAGGATGAAGTCATCGGTACAGTCGGTTCATCAGGCAAATCGACAGGTCCGCACTGCCACATTGAAATGTATCGTTTAGGCAGAGGTGAACTGCTTGACTATCTGGCCATGGGCTGGAATGCGACTTTCTCGGTCGGCCGTGGTGCAACTGCCTACAACAACCGCTGTGATGTAAGTTCAGCACCATGTATCCTCAACCCGGAAATGTATCTGCCATAAAAACATATGAACAAAGACGATAGAGTATATTTTGATCTTGAGAAAAAACCGCTCAAGAGTGAAAGAGAAGAGATAAGAAGAAGGAGGATGAATACCGTCAAGTCATTCTTCTCCCATCTTTTTGTATTGCTGCTGGGACTTGGCATCGGCTTTTATGCAAGCTTTTTTATCCGCGTAAGCAGCAGATCCGACAGCAGTATCTTTGATGAGATAAAATATGTCATGCAGAAAAGCTGGCTCTACAGCACTGAATACGAAGATATCGGTTCTGAGCTCCAGCACAGAGCCATCGTCGGCATGACCAGCGATGAAGATGATCCATATACCAGCTATATGTCCAAGGAAGAGATGGATGAATTTGCAGCAGCGATCAACCTCGACTACGTGGGCATCGGCGTTCAGTATTCATCTACCTCCGGTGTGCCTGTCGTCTTGAGAGTCTTCAAGGATTCTCCGGCTGAGAAAGTCGGCATGCAGGCAGGGGACATCATCAAAACTGTCGATGGCATAGAGATAAATGAAGATAACTTGAATGATCTGAAAGATATCGTAACAGGTGAAAGAGGTTCGATCGTTGAGCTTCAGGTTCAAAGAGGAACAGAACTATTGGATCTCAAGATAGTCAGAGATTCGATCAGTTCGACTGTCTACGCTTCAAAACAGGATGACTATGTCGTGTTGGAGATCGAAAGCTTTGGTGAATCGACGGCTAAGGAGATCGAGAAATATCTGACGGATTATGAAGATACAGACAAGCTGATCATTGATTTAAGAAACGATACCGGTGGCTATCAGACGGCAGTCAGGGACTGTCTGAGACTGTTCATCGGTGTAAATAAACCTTATCTGAAACAGGTGGATGTTGAGGGCAATGAACAGGTCGACTATACTGTCGCTGGCAAGGTCTTTGAAAACTTCAAGGATATCGCGATCCTGACTAACGAGAACACCGCTTCAGCTGCAGAAGTATTTGCCCTGGTCATGAAGGAAGAAGTGGAAAACGTCACGCTGATCGGCGAGAAGACTTTCGGCAAAGGCGTTATCCAGACCAACAGACGCTTAAGTGATGGCGGAATACTCAAGCTTACAAGCTACTACTGGTATTCGCCTAAAGGCACATCCGTCAATAAGGAAGGCATAAAGCCAGACATTGAGATCAGGAT